>DWUW01000350.1 GCA_019120525.1 Candidatus Eisenbergiella stercorigallinarum
CCGTAATCACGGCGTTATAAGCCGCCGGTTCCCGGAGCTCCTGTTTCAGCAGGTTGGACGGTTCTTCAAACAGGACGGCATTTCTGTCGAATAAATTCTCCAGCAGGTTTTCCCGGATCGTCAGCTCGGGCGAAAACTGCTCCAGATACATGGGAATCCCGCCCGTGATCCCATAAATCAGCGCCCTGTCGCTGCAGGAATACTCCGGAAACCACTTTCCCGTATCCAGATAATCGAAAGGCAGGATTTTAAGCTGCGCGGTTCTCCTGCCATAAAGAGGACTCTGATACCCCAAAACCTGCTTTTCCATAAAACTCATCGAAGAACCGCAGAGAATCAGAAACAGCCCTGTCTGCCTGAACCGGTGATCCAGAAAATTCTGCAGAAGAGAAGAAATCCCGCGCTCTGCCTGCGCCAGATAGGGGTATTCATCTATGACCCAGATCAGTCTCTGCGTTTTTGCCAGCTCTGCGATTTTCAGAAAAGCATCCGTAAAGCTCCGATATGTGGCAAAAGCCGCGCTTTCCCCGCTCTCCGTTTCCGAAATCGCCCGTGACAGGGTTTCCAGATTCTGTTCGGCGCTGCTCTCCTGCGCCGCGAAAAAAATCGTTTTTTTGTCTTTGCAGAACTCATTGATCAGCGTCGTTTTTCCAACACGGCGCCGGCCGTAAATGACAGCCACTTCCAGCTTGCCGCTTTGGTACATCCGATTCAGCTTTTTCAATTCCTGTTCTCTGCCGATAAACATTGAAATATCGCGGTCTCCTTTCGTGAATTATGATATCCTATATTTTAATTCACTATTCGCAAACCGTCAATCTGAAAAACGTTCAACTTTATCCAGCGCGTAAAGAGCGGCCCCGGTGCGCACCACAGCGGAGGCCACGATCTTTTGGCCCTTATCCATGATCACCGCGTCGGTGGAGGTGGATCCGCTGTCAATTCCCATCACATACATCTTTCCCGATTTCCCCTTTCTTTCCGCGAGCGCTCCGGACGCCGCTGTCTCCATCGTTTCCCCGTTTCGGGGCTGCTGTCCGGAAGGGTTCCGCAGAAAAACCTGCGAGATGTTTTGAAGTTGAAAAATTGTCTGCTTATACAGTCCGATATCCGTCAGCAGCTCCCGGTGTACACCGAAACAGTAGGATGACGTTGCCGGTATGGCGACGGATGCCTGGAAGCTCCTGTCTGCCAGTCGGAAACGCCCTACTTTTCTCTTCATCATCCACAAATTCCAACAGCTTCTCCACCGTAACACGGAATACCTTCGCATTGTCCTGCCATTTCATCTATGCCTTCCTGATGAAACAGCCCCCGCGCGGGGCGGGGGCTGCCGACTATGAGGGGGAGATAGTTTTTGGATCGCTCTTCAACTATCCGTAAACAATCTTACTGAAAAAATGTGTTGGTTTTGTGTCCGCTTTCTGAAATTTTCTTAAAGCAGCTCCTCATCCCGGATCTGCTCCGCCGTATTCCAGCAGAAGGCCTGCGGCCAGGCCACCAGCCAGTCGTTCATAAAGCCGGGCGCGCCCTTTTCTCCCCAGAAGCAGTGCAGATAGCCCTCGTTCTGCGCGCCCGCTTCCCGGAAATGGCCGTGGATGGTCTTCCCCTGTGCCGGCGCAAGATTCTGTACCGCATTTGCCCAGATCAGAGACGCGCGTTTTTTCCAGTGGGGATCGCCCGTCAGCCTTCCCAGCTGCAGAAGCTGCGGCACCACCTGCGCGCCCCAGGGATCGATATGATGATGCTGGGCGGACACGCTGGTCCCGCCCAGGGTACGGTAGCCGTACCGGGCGAAATCGCTGTCCTTTTCCGGAATGGTGTCATGATGGAACATCCAGGCGCAGAAATACCAGCCTGCCATTTTCGCGCACTCCAGCCACTCGTCCGTTCCGTCGATTTCGTACAGGGCAAGGCTTCCGGTCAGCAGCGGACCGCTGGTTTCCTTGTCGATGCAGTACGTATCCAGCGCCCCGGCCGTACACAGGAAGCGGGAAAGATCCCTGTCCCGGTAAAACCGGCAGGCGCGGCGCGCGGCCTCCAGGAAACGGGCATTGCCTTCCGCACGGTATAATTCGGCAAGTCCCGGGATCAGATAAGCGCCGATGGTTCCCTCCGGGTCGGCGCACTCGCCGGTCTTCACATTCCAGGCCTTTCCAAAGCCGGAGACTTCCGACCAGCGGGATACCAGAAACTCCGCCGTCCCTTCTGCCGACTTCAGCCAGTCCGGCTTCTCCATTCCGGCGCGGCGCGCGGCCTCCCATGCCTTCGTCAGCTCAAGTACCGCATAGCCCAGATTGCAGGTGTCCTCCACGTCGCTCTTTTTCTCCGTCATCCAGTCATAATGCGTGTGGATCAGTCCCGTTTTCTCCACGGCCTCATGGCTCCAGGCGTCCAGATTGCTGACCGCCGTATCGATCAGCGCCTGATCGCCGGTCCGCAGTCCTTTTTCCAGAAACAGTCTGGCATACATGCCGTTCTGTCCGCACCAGCCGAACTCATATCCGGAAACATTATGAAAAACCCCCTGCCCGTCCAACGACTGTCCGATGGAAAACAGCTTTCTTCCGTTCACCTCCGTCAGAAGCCGGCCCGCAAAGGCACAGCACAGCTCCTTCACCTCATCCGCCGGACAGGCCGCAGAGAACGGGCTTCCCAGAAGCTCAAGGGCCGCGTCTTCCACGGCGGCTGCGGCAAAATTGGGATATACAGGCCGGCCGGATAACAGGAAGCACACCGTCCGCACCGTTTCCCCCGCCCCGATCGTCAGAAACTCCTCATGAGCCGGAGCGTATTCGTCTCTGCCGCAGTAGGTCTTCGGCCGCTCCATGCAGGGATAAAGGATCCGGTGCGCCATCGTCCCGTCCTCCTGAGGGAGCATGGAACAGGATGCCTGCAGGGATAAGGAGCTCTCGTCGGAGGCGAACAGGGCAAAATACCGCTCCCCGTTCTCGCTGATGGTACAGGCAGGGATCGTTGTTCTGCGGTAGTCGAACACCCAGGGCTTCCCCTCGCAGAGAAGCCCCTTCGGCTCCTTCCCCTTT
>DWUW01000351.1 GCA_019120525.1 Candidatus Eisenbergiella stercorigallinarum
GGAATTTTTCTGAGAAAAAGGATTCTTGCAATATGTGATGAAGAACAGGATTATGCCTGCCATTTTCTGGATTATCTGAGCCGCAGCGGCGGCAGGGAAAATTTTCCGTTTGAGGTACGGGTATTTACAGGAAGGGAAGCCTGGGAGAAATTTGCCCGACAGAATGAAGTAACGGTACTCCTTGTTTCCCAGCCGCTGTATGAACGATATGCGGGAGAATGGGAGGCCGGGCAGCGGATCATCCTATCGGAAGGGAGGGATGGGCCTCCGGGAGAGCAGTGGGTCGATAAATATCAGTCTGCGGAGACCGTGGTCAGGAGAGTTCTTGAACTGGCCTCTGAAGCAGGGCTTCTTCCTCCGGCCGCCCGCATGGGAGCAGGGGAAAAGATGAAGCTGATCGGCGTCTATTCACCGGTTGGACGGTGTCTTCAAACCACATTTTCTTTTACTCTTGGGCAGCTTCTTGCCCGGAAACACAAGGTGCTTTATCTGAATTTTGAATGCTTTTCCGGTTTCGGAAAGATGCTGAGGCAGGAATTTCAGGCGGATCTGTCCGATCTGATCTATTTTCTGCACAACAGGGATGGGAGATTCCCTTATCGGCTGGAAGGTATGACGCAGAAGCTGAACGGCCTGGACTATATCCCGCCCGTCTTTTCCTGCCTGGACCTGCGGCAGGTGGAAAAGGAGGAATGGCTGGCCCTTCTGGAGGAGCTTGAACAGAGCGGACTGTACGAGTATGTGATCCTGGATCTGTCAGAGGTGATCGACGGGCTTTTTGACATACTGAAGCTTTGCTGCAGGGTTTATACGATCGTACGGGACGATGGCTTTGCGGCGGCAAAGCAGGAACAGTATGAGGCCCTCCTCTCCTGCCTGAATCACGAGGATATTCTGGAGAATACGAGAAAATGCAGACTCCCTCTGTTCCATCAGCTGCCGCAGGGACTGGAAGGGCTGACCAGAGGGGAACTGGCCGAGCTGGTGCGTAAATTGATGGAAGAGGATCTGAAGGAATGATCGCCGCGGGCGCGTGAAAATGCCGGAAGGAGACGGAGGACAGTGGAAAACGGGAAAGAGGAATATCGCAAGATCAGGGAGGAGATCCGGGGCCGGCTTCTGGAAAGCATGGATTTTACCAGAGAGATATCAGACGAGGAGCTCCGGGAGGCTATCGCGGGATACCTTCGGGGCAGGCAGCTGGCAGGCAGACTGGATATCCATGAGCGGACAAGGATGGGAAAGGAGCTTTTCTCTGCGCTCAGAGGGCTCGACGTTCTGCAGGAACTCATAGAGGACGAGCAGGTAACGGAGATCATGATCAACGGGATGGAGGGGATTTTTGTAGAACGTTCCGGACGGCTGTTCCCCTGGCATGGCGGATTTGAAACAAAGGAAAAGCTGCAGGATGTGATCCAGCAGATCGTGGCAGGCTGCAATAGGACGGTGAATGAAGCGTCCCCCATTGTAGACGCAAGACTGAAGAACGGCGCGCGGGTAAACGTGGTTCTGGATCCGGTGGCGTTAAACGGGCCGGCAGTAACGATCCGGCGTTTTCCGGAGAGCCCCATCGGGATCCGGGAACTGACAGAATCCGGCTCCATCACGCCGGAGGCCTGCCGTTTCCTGGAATGTCTGGTGAAGGCAAGATACAACATATTCATCAGCGGAGGGACGGGAAGCGGAAAAACGACTTTTCTGAATGCGCTGGCAGAATTCATTCCGAAGGATGAAAGGCTGATCACCATTGAAGACAGCGCGGAGCTGCAGATCCGGGGCATTGCCAATCTGGTCCGATTGGAAACGAGGAACGCCAATATCGACGGCTGCCGCCCCATTACCATAAGGGATCTGATCAAAACGGCACTGCGTATGCGGCCGGACAGGATCATCATTGGAGAGGTGCGCGGCGCGGAGGCGGCAGACCTGATAGGAAGCGCGCTGAACTGCGGCCATGACGGTTCCATGTCTACCGGACACGCGAACAGCGCGGCGGATATGCTGACCCGCCTGGAAACAATGATGCTGATGGGAGTGGAGATCCCATTGTCCGCCATAAGAAGACAGATCGCTTCAGGGATAGACATCATCATCCATCTGGGAAGGCTGCGGGACAAGAGCAGGAGAGTCCTGCAGATCGTTGAGGTACTTGGGTATGAGGACGGGGAAATCCGTCTGGCGCCGCTTTTTTCCTTTGAAGAAACAGGAAAGGCGGAAGGCAGGGTAAAAGGGACGCTTGTAAGGAAAGGGGAGCTGATCCATGCAGATAAGCTTAAAATGGCGGGAATTGCTCCCGCGTAGCAGACAAAGGGAAAAGGAATCCGCGCCGGATTACAGGAAATACAGGTTCTGCGGGAAGGAGTTCGCATGGTATGCCGCGCAGGGGATCGGCATGACCGTCCTGATCGCCTGGTTCTTCTACCGGTCCTTTTTGGCCGTCCTGCCGCTTCTGCCGCTGGCAGCCCTCTTCCTCATGAAGATCCAGGAGAAGCTGGGGAAGGAGAGACGGGAAAAGCTGGCGCTTCAGTTCCGGGATCTGATCCTGGCCGCGGCCGCGGGACTGCAGGCCGGATATTCTGTGGAGAATGCGTTCCTTGCGGCGGGAGAAGATGTGGAACGTCTGTATGGGGCGGACAGCATCATGGCGGAAGAGATGAGGCTGCTGAGGAGGGGGATCAGGAATAATATTCCGCTGGAGCAGATGCTCATGGATCTGGGACGCAGGAGCGGAGTCGGGGATGTGGAAGATTTCGCAGAGGTTTTTTCCATCGCAAAGCGTTCCGGCGGGGCGATGAACGATATGATCCGCAGAAGCGCCGCGGTTACCGGAGATAAGATTGAGATTTCCAGGGAGATCCGGACATTTCTGGCATCCAGGAAGTATGAACAGAAGATCATGAATCTGATCCCCTTCCTGATCGTAGCCTATCTTCAGTTTACCTCCAGAGGATTCTTTGACGTTCTGTATGGAAACCCGGCAGGGATACTGATCATGACGGTCTGTCTCGGAGTCTATCTCGCGGCGTTTCTGCTTTCTGGAAAAATCGTGGATATAGAGGTGTGATGCGTATGGAATTGATTTACGGCGGAATACTTGCCGCGCTGGCGGCGCTTCTTTTTCTTTCCCGAAAGGAGAAGATCCGGGCCGAACCGGATACACCCGCACTGAGCCGTTATTTTCTGAAGCCGGCACAGTGGCTGTATCAGAGGCTTTCCGGTCCCGGAGGGGAAAGCGCGGGCAAGGGAGGGATCCGCGGAAGGAAACCGGAACATTTGAAACTGAGGGAGGAACTGCGGCTTCTGTATCCGTCGGGAACCGGGGAACGCTACCGACGTTATCAGGTGGAAAAGCTGAGCGCGATGCTTCTGGCCTGCTTTGCGGCGGCTGCGCTGGGAGGGCTGATCCGGCTGTCGGGAAATATGGAAAGGCGGCTGACACAGGAGGACAGGCTGGTACGGAATTCCTATGGGGAAGGGGAAGCGCAGGTCAGCCTGAGGGTGCGGGGGCTGGAACCGGGAGAAGATGGGACGGTCAGGGAAAAATGGGAACAGGAGCTGACACTTACCGTCCCGGAACGCCGGTATACACAAGAGGAGCTGGAAAACATGATCCCTGAAGTCAGGGATATTCTGGAACAGGAGATCCGGGGAAAGAATGAGACGCTTGACGAGGTACGTTTTCCTCTGTCCCTCCCATCTGAAGCGGAGGGATATCCTTTCCAGATTTCCTGGAGAAGCGGGGATCAGGGACTGATCCGGACAGATGGGACCATACGGAATGAAGAAGTGGGGCAGAACGGGGAAATCGTGGAGCTTACGGCCATATTAAGCTGCTATGAAGATACCTGGGAAGAGATCTTTCCCGTAAGGATATGCCCGCCGCTTCTGTCAGAGGAAAATAAACGGGAAAAACTTCTGCTTGCGCAGATCGCCAGGGAAGAGGAGGCGGCGGCCTATGAGGAAAGCTTTGGCCTTCCCAAGCAGGCGGAGGGAGAAAGCCTCAGCTGGACGGAGGAGCGATCCGACGAAAGCGGCCTGATCTTCTTTCTGGTCATGGCCGTGGGCGCGGCGCAGTATCGGTTCGCTGACGAGGACCTGCGCAAAAGGATGGAAAAAAGAGAGAGACAGCTTCTTCTCGCTTATCCGGAATTTGTGAGCAAGCTTACCCTTCTGATGGGAGCGGGGCTTCCGGTGCGGGCGGCCTTTGCCAGGATGGCGTCGGATTATCAGAAGAAAAAGACAAAGGAGAGGAATTATGTATACGAAGAGCTTCAGTTTACATGCAGGGAAATGGAAAGCGGCGTCATGGAGGCCGAGGCCTACGAACATTTTGGACGAAGATGCCGTTTGCCGCAATATCGGAAATGCGCGGCGCTTCTGGTACAGAATCTGAAAAAGGGATCCGCGGGCCTTCTGGCCGCCCTGCAGGAGGAAGCGGCGCATTCCTTTGAGGAACGCAAGAGAAACGCGAGGGAGGAAGGGGAACGCGCAGGAACGAAGCTGCTTCTTCCCATGATGATGATGCTTGCGGTGGTCATGGTACTGATCCTGGTTCCTGCCTGCTTCTCCTTTGCCGGGATGTAAAAGCGGCAGGGACCGGTCAGAGATACACAGAAACAAA
>DWUW01000352.1 GCA_019120525.1 Candidatus Eisenbergiella stercorigallinarum
TTACGCTGGCGAAAGCGCTGTACATGGACGAATTGGTAACGCGCCACGGAGCGATCATGGACAAGCATGATCCGGAGAAAAAGATCGGCATGATCGTGGACGAATGGGGCAACTGGTTCGATGTGGAGCCCGGCACCAATCCCGGCTTCCTCTATCAGCAGAACACCATGCGCGACGCCCTTGTGGCGGGCATTACCCTGAACATCTTCAACAAGCACTGCGACCGCGTGAAGATGGCCTGCATCGCCCAGCTGGTGAACGTGCTTCAGTCCGTGATCCTGACGGAAGGCGCGAAGATGGTGAAGACCCCTACTTATCATGTGTTCCATATGTACAGATATCATCAGGGAGCGCAGCTTCTGGACAGCTTCCTGGACGGAAATACCGAGGCGGGAGAGGGAGAGTACCGTGTGCCTGCCCTGCAGGAATCCGTATCCGTATCGGAAGACGGCACTGTGAACGTTACGCTTGCGAACCTTTCCGTTTCCGACGCGCAGGAGCTGGAGGTTGAGTTCGCGGCGCTTTCCCCGGAGAAGGTGAGCGCTTCCATCGTGACCCAGAGCATGGATGCCTTCAATACCTTTGACGATCCGGAAAAGGTGAAGGAAGAGGCCTTTACGGCATACACCGTTACGGAAAAGGGCGTGAAGCTCACGGTTCCCGCCTGCAGCGTGGTCCTGCTTCGCATCGCATGACGCCGGAGAAGGAGAAAGGGGGAGACGGGGCTTTTTCCGGCGGACAGCCGGGGAACGCGCAGCCTGCCTCCCCGCAGGGGGCGGCAGACGTCAGGGCCTGCCGCCGCTGCCTGCTGTATGAAATGGGGGAAAGCGCGGATTACCGGAACCTGTACGCCTATATCGATGGGCTGGACGAGGAGATCCGCACGCCGGCGCCCCTGTATGAGGAGCGGCTTTCCTGCTGCAGGGGATGCGGCCTGCTGCTTTCCGGCATGTGCCGCGCCTGCGGCTGCTTTGTGGAGCTGCGGGCAGCCATTGCCTCCAACCGCTGTCCCTATGAGAAATGGTAAGGACCGCCGCGCGGCGGCAAAAGCGAGGAAAAATGATCCATATCAAATCACCGGAGGAGGGCGCGGCGCTGTTTAAGGCGCTGGGCTCAGATATCCGTATCGCAATTGTAAAAACCCTTCTGGAGGAGCCGGACATGAGCATGAACGAGCTGGCCGGCAGGCTGGACATCACGGCCGGGGCGCTTACGGGACATGTGAAGAAGCTGGAAGAGTGCGGTATCCTGAAGGTGAATACAGAAGGGGCGGGGCACGGGAACGCGAAGCGCTGTTCCGTGATCCCGGACAGGATCGTCATAGATTTCCGGCAGAAAAGCGTAAGGAAGAATGCCTATCAGGTTTCTTTGAAGGTGGGGCAGTTCTCGGAATGCGAGGTCTGGCCCACCTGCGGCATGGCTTCAAAGGACGGGCTGATCGGGGAAATGGACGATGTGAGGTACTTTTCCCATCCGGCCCGCTTCGCGGCCGATATCCTCTGGTTTGGGCGGGGATACGTGGAATACGCGGTTCCCTGCCTGATCCCCTGCGGCAGCAGGATCGACTGCCTGACCATATCCGCGGAGCTTTCCAGCGAAGCGCCCGGCGTAAACGAGGTATGGCCTTCGGACATCAGCTTTCTGGTAAACGGCGTACTGCTCGGGAAATGGACCTCGCCCGGGGATTTCGGGAAGCAGAGAGGGCTCCTGAACCCGGACTGGTGGCATGACAGGCTGAACCAGTACGGCCTTTTGAAGATGCTGACGGTAAACAGGGAAGGGACATTTATCGACGGACGCAGGCTGTCGGATGTGAACCTGGACGATCTGGGCCTGGACGAGAGGAAGGGGCTGCGTCTTCGGTTCGCGGTGGACGGGGACTCCGACCATGTGGGTGGGATGACCCTGTTCGGCCGTACCTTTGGGAATTATGAACGGGACATCGAGGTCCGGATGGAATATATCGGGCCGGAGGAGCCGGGAACGGAAGCATAAAAGAACCAGGCGGCCGGCGGGCCGCGGCACGGAGGGAATCCGGCCGCTGCCCGCCGGCTGTTTATGTTTTTTTTATCAATTTTTCATAAAGCGTTTTCTTGTAAAGGGGTGTGCTCTGGGGTATGATACCGTTAGAAGAGGCCAAAGGAGCGTACCGATGACGAGAGCAGAATTTCTGGAAAGCCTGCGGCGCGCGCTGAACGGGAATATGTCGGCGGCGGCCGTGGAAGATAATATCCAATTTTATAACGGTTATTTTTCCAGCCAGGCGGCGCGGGGAAGAAGCGAACAGGATGTGCTGCGGGAGCTGGGGGATCCGAGGATCCTGGCGAGGACCCTGATCGACGCGGCGGAACGCGCGGGGGACGCCCGCGCCCATAACGCGAATGAGACCCAGTACCGTACGTCCGGATACCGCGCGCAGGGAAACGGCGCTTCGGAAACGGGAGGACGGGAAGAAGCCGCGGCCTCCTGGAGACAGGAGGAAGGGATGAGGGAGCATAAGGTGTTCCGGATCCCCGGCTGGCTGATCGCGTTTGCCGTCATCCTGGTCCTGCTCGTTGCGGTCAGCGTGGTGGGCTCCCTGGTATGGATGCTTCTGCCCTACGCGGTCCCCGTTCTCCTTGTGGTCTATATCGTAAAGCTGATCGGGCGGAGATAGCAAAGCGGAAAAGCTTTGCATAAAAGAAGAAAAAATCCACATACTACTCCTGCAACCAAATGAGACAGGAGGATTGAATGTATGTCAAAGAATGATTACAGCCAGAACAGCCAGAACAACAGCCAGAATAAAAGCCAGAACTGCGATAAGCAGGGGCAGAAGAACAGATCGGAAAACAGATCGGAAAACAGCAGCCAGAACAGGAGCAGGAACAGCTCTTCCGACTGCCATAAGAACGGCTATTGAGAATAACAGGCTGACAGAGCGGACGCCGCCCCCGGAATGGGGCGGCGTCTTTTGCCGGGAGCGAAATTCTCAGTAGTTATTGACGCCGAAGTAAAAACCACGTAAGATATAGGTATGAAAAAATATGAACTGATCGCCCCCTGCCACTTCGGGCTGGAGGCTGTATTAAAAAGGGAGATCACGGATCTCGGTTATGATGTCATAAAGGTAGAAGACGGGCGGCTTACCTTCTTCGGGGACGAGGAGGCGGTAAGCCGCGCGAATGTGTTTCTGCGCAGCGCGGAGCGTATCCTGATAAAGATCGGTTCCTTCCGCGCGGAAACCTTTGAGGAGCTGTTCCAGGGAACGCTGGCCCTTCCCTGGGAGGAATACATACCCCGCGACGGGAAATTCTGGGTGGCGAAGGCGGCCAGCGTGAAGAGCAGGCTGTTCAGCCCCTCCGATATCCAGTCCATCATGAAAAAGGCCATGGTGGAGCGGCTGAAGCGGACGTATCGCACCAGCTGGTTTGAGGAAAGCGGCGAAAGCTTTCCCCTTCGCGTTTTCCTGAAAAACGACGAGGTGACGGTAGGGCTTGATACCACCGGCGAATCCCTCCATAAGAGGGGCTACCGGAAGCTGACGGCGAAAGCGCCCATCGCGGAGAACCTGGCGGCGGCGCTGATCATGCTCACGCCCTGGAGGGGAGACCGGATCCTGGTGGATCCCTTCTGCGGCAGCGGTACGATCCCCATTGAGGCCGCCATGATGGCCATGCATATGGCGCCCGGCATGAACCGGGATTTTACCGCCTGCCGCTGGGAGCATCTGGTAGGGAAGCGGAACTGGTATGACGCGGTGGACGAAGCGTCGGAGCTGATCGACCGGGATGTGGATACTGACATCCAGGGTTATGATATCGACGATAAAATGGTTTCCATTTCCAGGGAAAACGCGAAGCTCGCCGGGGTGGAAGGGAAGATCCATTTCCAGAGACGCCCCCTGTCCCAGCTGAGCCATCCGAAAAAATACGGCTTTCTTATCACCAATCCTCCTTATGGGGAGCGGCTGGAAGAGAAGGCGGCGCTTCCCGCCCTGTACCGGGAGCTGGGGGAGCGTTTCGCGGCGCTGGACTGCTGGTCCATGTATCTGATCACCGCATATGAGAACGCCCAGCAGGATATCGGCAGGAAGGCGGATAAGAACCGCAAGATCTACAACGGCATGATGAAGACCTACTTTTACCAGTACAGCGGGCCGAAACCGCCGAAAAGACGGCAGGGGACGCCGTAGCGGCCCGGAAAGGAATCAAAAGAGGATGAGCAGAAGGATTCTGTTTGCGACGGGAAACGAAGGGAAGATGCGGGAGGTCCGCATGATCCTGGCGGATCTGAAGCTTCCGGTGCTGTCCATGAAGGAAGCCGGGATCGATCCCGATATTGAGGAAAACGGAAACAGCTTTGAAGAAAACGCCCTGATCAAGGCCAGGGCGGTGGCTGGCTGCACCGGGCCGGGAGATATCGTGCTGGCCGACGATTCCGGGCTGGAGATCGACTATCTGAACGGGGAACCCGGCATCTATTCCGCCCGCTATATGGGGGAGGATACCTCCTATCGGATCAAGAACGCGAACCTGATCGAGAGGCTTTCCGGCGTGCCAAAGGAGCAGCGCACGGCCCGCTTTGTCTGCGCCATCGCGGCGGTCCTTCCGGGCGGCGGGAACGAAGCAGCGCAGGAATTCGTGGTCAGGGGAACCGTAGAGGGATATATCGGCTGGGAGGAGAGAGGGACGAACGGCTTCGGATACGACCCGATTTTTTATGTGGATGAGTATGGCTGTTCCACCGCGGAGCTTGACAGCGAGACAAAGAACCGGATCAGCCACAGGGGAAATGCCCTGCGTCTGTGTAAGGAGCGTCTGAGGGAGCTTATGTAGCCTATGGGCAGACTTTCATTTTTGGCCTTTTTGCGGCGGATCGGACGGCCTGCGCAGGAATCCGCGAAAGAAACCGGCGGGGAAGCCGCCGGGGAAGGACAGGAGAGACAGATGAGAATCCTGATTATCAGCGATACCCACAGAAGAAATGAAAATTTCCTGAAACTGATCGAGCGCGTCAGGCCCCTGGATATGCTGATCCACTGCGGCGATGTGGAGGGGAACGAAGCGATCTTTACGGAAAAGGCGGGCTGCCCGGTGGAGATCATCGCCGGAAACAATGATTTTTTTACCAGCCTTCCCAGGGAGCGGGAATTCTATATCGGAAAGTACCATGTGTGGCTTACGCACGGGCATAATTATTATGTTTCCATGGGGGATTCGGTCCTGAAGGAAGAGGCCGTATCCCGCGGCGCGGATATCGTGATGTTCGGCCATACCCACAGGCCCGTGGTGGAGGTCGGGAAAAAGCTGACCGCCCTGAACCCGGGAAGCCTTTCCTTCCCCAGGCAGGAGGGCAGAAGGCCTTCCTATATCCTGATGGAACTGGATAAAAACGGGGAAGCCCATTACCATCTGAATTTTCTTTAAATATTTTGATAAAATAAGTTGACAATCTAAAACCGGTATTATATAATAATTTCTGCGTCACGGCTAAGAGTGAGCTGAAGTGAGCAGAGAACGGGGTGTGGCTCAGCTTGGCTAGAGCGCCTGGTTTGGGACCAGGAGGTCGCAGGTTCGAATCC
>DWUW01000353.1 GCA_019120525.1 Candidatus Eisenbergiella stercorigallinarum
TAGGCCGTGATGACCTCCGGATTGTTCAGCACGTCCTTCGGTTCCCCTTCGGTGAGGAGCCTTCCGAAGTTGAGGACGTACAGGTACTCGCAGATTCCCTGTACCAGCTTCATGTCATGCTCGATCAGAAGAATGGTCACGCCGTATTCCTTCCGGACCAGGCTGATGGTTTCCATCAGCTCGCGGGTTTCGTTGGGGTTCATGCCCGCGGCGGGCTCATCCAGAAGCAGAAGCTTGGGATCGGTGGCGAGGGCACGGGCGATCTCCAGCTTCCTCTGTTTTCCGTAGGGGAGGTTGGAGGCCAGATCCTTCGCGGAGGAATCCAGGCCGAAAAGGCTCAGGATCCGCAGGGCTTCCTCGTCCATCTGTTTTTCCTTTTTCCGGTAGCTTCCCAGATGCAGCATGCTTTCCGCGAGGGAATAGGTGACCCGGTTATGAAGGGCGGCCTTCACGTTGTCCAGAACGCTCTGGGCGGCAAAAAGCCGGATGTTCTGGAAGGTTCTTGCCACGCCCAGACGGCAGATCTCATGGGGCTTTTTGCCCACCAGGTTCTGGCCGTCCAGGCGGATGCCTCCGTCGGTGGGGCGGTATACGCCCGTCAGCATGTTGAAAACGGTGGTTTTTCCCGCGCCGTTGGGGCCGATGAGGCCCACCAGGGAGCCCTGGTCGATCTTCATGGACAGCTCATCGACCGCGCGCAGGCCGCCGAAGGAGATGCCCAGATTCGTGACTTCCAGCATTGCCTTATTTTTCTCCATCTCAGGCCGCCTCCTTTCCATGTTTCGCTTCCGCCTTTTCGGCGCGGGCCGCCGCGCGTTTTTCCAGGATCCGTTTTTTCAGGCCGGAATTGTTGAAGATCATCATGGCGATCAGCAGGATCGCGTAGATCAGCATGCGGTAGTCGTTCATGGAGCGCAGAAGCTCCGGAAGGACGGTAAGAAGCGCCGCCGCGACGATGGAGCCCCAGATGTTGCCGAGGCCGCCCAGGACCACGAACACCAGGATCAGGATGGAGGTGTTGAAGTCAAATTTTGTGGCCGTGACGGTGGAAAAGTTCATGGCGTACAGGGTGCCGGCGGCTCCCGCCAGGGCGGCGGAGATGACGAAGGCCAGCAGGCGGTAGCGGGTGACGGGGATGCCGATGCTTTCCGCGGCGATCCGGTTGTCGCGCACCGCCATGACGGCGCGTCCCGTCCGGCTGTGGATCAGGTTCAGCACCAGAAACAGGGTGATCAGGATCAGGACAAAGCCCGCCGTGAAGGAGGAAAGCTTGGTCACGCCGCTGACGCCCATGGGGCCGTTGATGATCATGTCCCCGTTTGCCGAAAGCTCAAAGGTCTGGTTTAAGAGGCTGAAATGAAGCCCCTTTTCATCCAGGCCGATGTAGAGCACGTTGATGATGTTTTTAATGATCTCGCCGAAGGCCAGGGTCACGATGGCGAGGTAGTCACCCTTTAAGCGCAGCACCGGGATGCCCACGATCACGCCGGCAAAGGCGGCGCAGAGCGCGCCGATCACCATGGCGATGGCAAGGCGCAGGGGGCCGAAGGGGATAGCGTTTTCCAGGCTGGTGGTGACCACGATGCCGGCGAAGGCGCCTACGGACATGAAGCCCGCATGCCCCAAGGAAAGCTCGCCGAGGATACCCACGGTCAGGTTCAGGGAAACTGCCATGACCACATAGGCGCAGATGGGAACCAGCTGGCCGTTCAGGGAGGAGGAAATATTGTCCGTCAGGATCATGGCCTGCACGATCAGGAAGGCGATGATCACGATGCCGAAGGCTGCCACGCTGTCGCGCTTTGCGGCCAGAAGCTGTTTGATCTGTTTCATAACTGTTCTCCCTCCCGTCCTTTATACTTTCTCATTGACACGTTTGCCGAGCAGTCCGTCCGGCTTCACCAGGAGCACCACGATCAGCACGGCGAACACGATGGCGTCGGATAACTGGGTAGAGATGTAGGCCTTGGAAAAGATCTCGATCACGCCAAGCAGGATGCCGCCGATCATGGCACCGGGAATGGAGCCGATACCGCCGAATACCGCCGCGGTGAAAGCCTTGATGCCGGGCATGGAGCCGGTGGTGGGCATCAGGGTGGGGTAGGCGGAGCACAGAAGCACGCCCGCGATGGCCGCAAGGCCGGAGCCGATGGCGAAGGTGACGGAGATGGTGGTGTTCACGTTGATCCCCATCAGTCCCGCCGCGCCCTTATCCTCGGAAACGGCGCGCATGGCCGTGCCCATCTTGGTGCGGGAGGTGAACAGGGTCAGCACCGCCATGATCACGATACAGGCCAGAATGGTCACGATGGTCACGCCGGAGATCACCAGCCTTCCGTCGAAAAGCTGCAGGGACCAGCTTCCCACCACGGAGGAAAACACCTTCGGGCTGGAACCCCAGATCAGAAGGGCCGCGTTCTGCAGAAAATAGGAAACGCCGATGGCCGTGATCAGGACGGCGAGGGCGGGAGCCTGACGAAGCGGCTTATAGGCGAGCCGCTCGATGGCGATGCCCAGGACCGTGCAGACAATCACCGCAAAGAGCACCGAAACCAGGGGAGAAAGCCCCAGATAGCTGGTGGTGCAGAAGGAGATGTAGGCGCCCACCATGATGATGTCGCCGTGCGCGAAATTCAGCATTTTGGCAATGCCGTAGACCATCGTGTAGCCCAGGGCGATGATGGCGTACACGCTGCCCAGGCTGATGCCGCTGATCAGATGGGATAAAAAGGTCATTGAGATTCACCTCGTTCTTTCTGCCTGTGATGCCAGGCAGCAGCTCACCGCTGCCCGTGCCCGTTTTTGTGAAAATCGTGAGCCGTTGCCTCGCGTCACAGGCTTGCAGGTTCCTTCGTATAAAAGCAACAAAGCGCAAGGAAATCCCGCCTTCTTCGGCGGATCTCCCTGCGTGCTGCATTGGAAACCGGGACAGCGCAGGCTGATGACAGCCTGCGGCCCGGAACATATTCGGGATCAGTCCATTCCCACGTAAGCGCCGTTTTCGATGACCATGCCCTTAGGGCTCTTGGAAACCGCTCCGGTCGCATCCCAGGTCATGCCTTCGCCGGTCAGGCCGTCAAAGGTGATGGTGGGGAAGGTGGCAACCATAAGCTCGCAGAGCTCTTCTGCGCTCATGTCCGCGGTGGCTCCGGCTGCTTCCAGAGCTGCCTTGTAGGCATATACGCAGTCATAGGCGTCCGCTGCGAACTGGTTCGGGATCTCTCCGTAGAGCTCCTGATACTTGGTCACGAAGTTCACGGTCTTCTCATCCGTAGCGTCAGCGTTGAAGGGGGTCAGCAGCATAACGCCTTCCGCCAGGGAGGTATCGAAGCCTTCCAGGGTCAGGATGCCGTCCATGCCGTCCACGCCGAAGAACTTGGGAGCATATCCCATGTCGCTTGCCTGCTTTAAGATCAGGGAAGCGGGCTGATAATAGATGGGAAGGAATACCAGATCCGCGCCTGCGTCTCTCGCCTCGGTCAGCTGTACGGAGAAGTCGTTGGAGCTGGCGTCGGTGAAGGTGGTGGCGGATACGATCTCCAGTCCCTTCGCCTCGGCTTCCTCAGCGAATCTCTCGTAGATGCCGCTGGAATACACATCATCGTTTCTGTAGATCACGGCAACCTTGGTTCCCAGCTGCTGATCCGCGATGTAATCGGCGGAAGCCACACCCTGGTTGGGGTCGGCAAAGCAGATCTGGAAGAAGTTGTCCTTGCCCTCCGTAACTGCAGTGGAAGAAGCGGAAGGGGTCAGGCCGAAGATGCGGTCCGTATTGTGCTCGGTGGCAACGGCCTCACAGGGCTTGGTGGTAACGGAACCCAGGGAAAGCTGGATGCCCCAGTCCTTCAGGGCGTTGTAGGCGGAAACCGCCTTTTCCGGGTCGTTCTCATCATCCTCGTACTTCAGCTCGAACTGGATCGCGCCGCCTTCTGCGTTGATCTCATCAACGGCGATCTGCGCGCCGTTCATGACAGCGTTTCCGTAAATGGCTGCGGAACCGGTCAGCGGAGCGGTTCCGCCCAGCTTGAAGGCCGCGCCGGTGGCTGCCGCCGTGCTTTCCGCAGGAGCCTCTGCCTCTGCATCCTCAGCCGCTTCGGTGGAAGCGGGCGCCGCCGCGCTTTCAGGCGCCGCGGAAGAGTCGCTACCTGCCGTGGTGCCGCCGCAGCCTGCGAGAAGGCCCGCGCACATGACGGCGGTCAGAACAAAACTGATTGCCTTTTTCATAACATTTCCTCCTTTTTTGCCGTCAGAGACGGCCCTGGTCCGGCATGAACAGAGGGCCCATCAACATCCGGGCTTCCCGCTGTCCATGGCGGGAATACATTTGTCCATAATAGACGTGCTTGTATTATACACCAGATTCGAAAAAATGGAGAGAAAAATTTATGGAAATTTAAGAATTTGGCAGAATTGTCCTGTTTCCGCGAAAGGGAAGGAAAACTTTTAGGCATGCTGATGACAGGAAAAACAAAAAATATGGTATACTGTCAGGGAAACGCCGGATGTTTTGCAGAAGATGGAGGGACGAAAATGGACTGGAAGAACAATGAGAGGCCGGAAACGGAGCCCGCGGTTTTCGAACCGATGGGAGAGATCGCGGGATATCCGGTCCGGCCCGGATTATTTCATCTGAACGGGGCGATGGCCCTGCCGGAGGGCGTGAATTTTACCGTGCATACCCATGAGGGGACGGGCTGCGAGCTGCTTTTGTTTCACAGAGGAGAGGAGGAGCCTTATGCGGTGCTGCCCTTTCCGGAGGAATACCGGGTGGGGGACGTGTACGCCATGATCGTTTTCGGCCTGGATATCGGCGCGTTTGAATATGCCTACCGCATCGACGGGCCCTGGGAGCCGGAGAAGGGACTGCGCTTTGATAAAAACGCCATCCTTCTGGACCCCTATGCCAAGGCGGTGACAGGACAGAGCGTCTGGGGAAAGCATCAGGAAAAGCATTACCATGCCAGGGTGGTACGGGACGTGTTCGACTGGGGGAGCATGCCCCAGTCCAGGCGGCAGCTGAGTGACCTGGTCATCTATGAGCTGCATGTGCGGGGCTTTACCCGCCACGTATCCTCCGGCGTGACCGGCAAGGGAACCTTTGCCGGGCTGAAGGAGAAGATCCCCTATCTGAAGGAGCTTGGCATCAACGCGGTGGAGCTGATGCCGGTTTTTGAATTTGACGAAACCATGAACTCCAGGGAAGCGGACGGAAAGAAGCTGCTGGATTACTGGGGCTACAATACGGTCAGCTTTTTTTCTCCCAATACCAGTTATACGGCGGCCAACGAATACAACAGAGAAGGGACGGAACTGAAGGAGCTGATCCGGGCGCTGCATGAAAACGGGATTGAGGTGATCCTGGACGTGGTGTTCAACCATACGGCGGAGGGCAACGAACAGGGGCCGTGCTTCTGCTTCAAGGGCTTTGACAACCGGATCTATTACATGCTCACGCCCGACGGCTGGTATTATAATTTCAGCGGCTGCGGCAATACCCTCAACTGCAACCATCCGATGGTGCGGCAGATGATCCTGGAATGCCTGCGTTACTGGACGGTGTATTACCGGGTGGACGGCTTCCGCTTCGATCTTGCCAGCATTCTGGGAAGGAACGAGGACGGCTCCCCCATGAACCGGCCTCCTCTTCTGGAAAGCCTGGCCTGCGACCCGCTTCTTGACAACGTGAAGCTGATCGCGGAGGCCTGGGACGCGGGCGGCGTGTATCAGGTGGGAAGCTTTCCGGCGGCGGGACGCTGGGCGGAATGGAACGGAAAGTACCGGGACGCCCTGCGTTCCTATTTAAAGGGAGACCTATGGGAAGCGGAAAACGCCGCCATGCGGATCGCGGGTTCTTTCGACATGTACGGAACGGGCGGGCAGGAGGAAGAGGAAAACGGGGAAAACGGCGGGAGGGTCCGGAACTACGCGGGCTACAATTCCTGCGTGAATTTCCTCACCTGCCACGACGGCTTTACCCTGTACGACCTGTATTCCTATAATGAAAAGCACAACGAGGCCAACGGCTGGAACAATACGGACGGCGCGAACGACAACCGGAGCTGGAACTGCGGCGCGGAGGGGGAGACGCAGGAAAAAGAGGTGCTCTCCCTGCGCTTCCGCCTGATCCGGAACGCCTGCGCCGTGCTTCTGTGCAGCAGGGGCACGCCCATGTTCCTGGCCGGGGATGAATTCGGCAATACCCAGTATGGAAACAACAACGCCTACTGTCAGGACAATGAGATTTCCTGGCTGGACTGGCGGCTTCTGGAAAAGAATCGGGAGCTGCTTTCCTTTTTCCGCTTTATGATCCATTTCCGTCTGGAGCATCCGGCCATCAGGGAGGAGCTTCCCGGCGCGGTCTGCGGGCTGGAATCCGTCCGGGTATACGGCGCGGACGCGGCGAAGGGAGAACGGCCGGCTCCGAACGCCGGAACCATCGGGATCTGTTTCGCCGGCTATGACAGGGAAAGGGGACGGGACGACCTGGTTTATCTGGCGCTCAACGTCTACTGGGAGGATATACGGATCACCCTTCCCGATCTGAAACAGGCGGGAGCCTGGTACGCGGCCGTCAACACGTTTGGAAACGGAGAGGGGAAATACTGCTACGGGAAAGAGGAGCAGGTGCGCATCAACGGAGAATTTATCATGCGCCCCAGATCCGTGGCGGTGTTTACCGGCAGGTATGGACAGACCGGGAAGAATCTGTTACCATCGTAGGAAGGAAAATGCAGAAGCGGATGAAATCCTGCGGATTTCATCCTGGAAATTGGCCTGTCGGCCAATTTCACCGAAATGAAGAGCCGCCGGAGGCGGCGGAAGGAGAGGCGGATGAAATCCTGCGGATTTCATCCTGAAAATTGGCCTGCCGGCCAATTTCCCCAGAATAAAATGCCGCCCATTCGGGCGGCGGAAAGTGAGGAAAAAATGGAAAAACAGTTAAAGCCCCTTATTTTTCAGTCGGACTTCGGAAGGGCGGACGGCGCGGTGAGCGCCATGTACGGCGTCGCCTATTCGGTGTGCAGCGAGCTGAAGATTTCGGATCTGACCCATGAGATTCCGCAGTATGACATCTGGGAGGCGTCCTACCGGCTGATCCAGACCGTGAGCTACTGGCCGGAGGGAACGGTGTTCGTTTCCGTGGTGGATCCGGGCGTCGGCTCCACCAGAAGAAGCATCGTGGTGCAGACCTGCGGCGGCCAGTATGTGGTCACGCCGGATAACGGCACCCTGACCCATGTGAAGCATCTGTGCGGGATCCGTGCGGCGAGAGTGATCGACGAGACCGTCAACCGCCTGCCCGGCTCCGGCGAAAGCTATACCTTCCACGGCCGCGACATCTACGCCTATACGGGAGCGAGGCTTGCCGCGGGCATCATCGACTTTGAAGGCGTGGGACCTGAGGTGCCGGTAGACAGTGTGGTGGAGATCGCCTATGAACCGGCCGTGCTGGAAAACGAGGAGATCACCGGCACCATCGACGTGCTGGATGTGCGTTTCGGAAGCCTGTGGACCAATATCCCCAGAGAAATGTTCTTAAAGCTGGGCGTTTCCTATGGGGATACGGTGGAGGTCATTATCGAAAAGAGAGGCCGCACCGTTTACCGCACGTCCCTGATTTACGCGCATTCCTTCGCGGAGGCCTATATCGGAGAGGCGCTTGTGTACGTGAACAGCCTGGACTTCATGGCGGTCGCCATCAATCAGGGTAACTTCGCAAGGGCCTACAATGTGGGAACGGGACTGTCCTGGAAGATCATCATGAGAAAATCCACGCTGCACAGGTAAGCTCCGGAGAAATCAGAGAAAGGCGGAAGAGCGCATGAAACAGACAGACAGAACGGACGGCCGGGAAAACGCTTCCTGGGAGAGCGGCATCCGGCGGGTGGTGCCCTATACCCCGGGAGAGCAGCCCAAAAGGCCGGGGATCATCAAACTGAATACCAACGAGTGCCCCTATCCCCCGTCCCCGCAGGTGAAACGCCTTGCGGCGGAGTTTGAGACGGATGTCCTGCGGCTCTATCCGGATCCGGAGGCGTCTCTTCTGGTAAAAAGCATAGCGGCGCGTTTTGGCGTG
>DWUW01000354.1 GCA_019120525.1 Candidatus Eisenbergiella stercorigallinarum
ATCGGCATCCGGATTGTGTTATAGTGTAACAGCTGGTATCAAGCCTGCAGACAGTATTTCTGCAAAGACAGTGGAATAACAGGCAGATGGATCCGTGGCGAAGGAGCCATAAGGGGCTGCTGTACACAGTGTGACGGCCGGTTTCCCCGGACGTCATTTGTTTGATTATCGTGTCCGTACAGGAAACATATCTGGCTTTGTACGAAGGACGTTCCGGCCGCGCGAATCTTCCGGCCGGCTCAGGATCCTATCAGTAAAAACAGTAGAGCAAAGGACGATGCCTTTCCCCGCAGCCTTTGTGCAAGATACTGAAAAGAAAAGGAGTGTTACAGTTGGTAAAGTACGTAGTGAAGAGAGTCTTTCTTGCCATCGTTACCCTGCTGATCATCTGCGCGATCACATTCTTTGCCATGAATGCGATCCCCGGAGGACCCTTCGACGGAGAGAAAGCGGTATCCGAGGAGGTAAGGGCGGCTCTGGAAAGAAGATACAACCTGGACAAGCCGGTGCCGGAGCAGTTCGTGATCTATATGAACAACCTGCTTCACGGGGATTTCGGCATCTCCCTCAAGACCGGCCGTGAGATCAAGACGGTGATCGGCGAGTCCTTCCTGGTTTCCGCGAAGCTGGGCGGCATGGCGATCGTGGTGGCCGTGATCCTGGGCGTGATCTTCGGAAGCATCGCGGCCCTGACCAGAAACAGGCTGCCTGACCGTCTGATCATATTTTTCTCCACCCTCCTGACATCCCTGCCGAGCTTCGTCCTTGGCACGCTGCTTCTGCTCGTCTTCTGCGTGAAGCTGGGATGGGTGCCTGTCTGGAGCGTGGATAACCGCAACTACGTGCTTCCCGTGATCTCCCTTGCGGCATATCCGATGGCATATATCACCCGTCTGACCAAGACCAGCATGCTGGACGTGATGGGACAGGATTATGTGCGTACGGCGCGCGCCAAGGGCGTATCCACACTGAAGGTCATATTCAAGCATACGCTGAGAAACGCGCTGATCCCCGTCATCACCTACGTGGGCCCGATGACGGCTTCCATCCTGACAGGCTCCCTCGTGGTGGAGCAGATCTTCACCATCGGCGGCCTGGGCGCAAAATTCGTCGACGGCATTACGAACCGCGACTACACCCTGATCATGGGGACCACCATTTTCCTTGCGGTCCTGATGGTTACGGTGAACCTGCTTACGGATATCGTATACAAGCTGATCGATCCCCGCATCAAGCTGGATTAAGGAGGATGGAAGAGACAGATGAGTACGCTGGAAAAGAACCTGAATAAAGAGATCGACGCGATGCCGGAGAAGTCTCCTTTAAGCCTGCAGATCGATCTGAAGAAGTTTGAGAAGGCGACCGAGGAGGAAAAGAGACAGCAGGATGTGATGAGCGAGTCCGTTTCCTTCTTTAAGGACGGCATGCGCCGGCTGATGAAGAATCCGCTGGCCGTGGGAAGCATCATCGTGCTGATCCTGATCGTCCTGCTGATCGTATTCGGCCCGATGTTCATTCCCTATGAATATTCGGAAATCATCCGCGTGGACGGAAAGCGCGACAGGACCATCGCCAACATGGCCCCCTTCCAGTATTCCGAGCTGGAGCAGGAGTTCATGGCAGAAGGCGGCAAGATCTTCCCCCATATCATGGGAACGGATGAGATGGGCCGCGACTATTTCGTGCGTGTGCTTTACGGAACGAGAGTATCCCTGATCGTCGGCGTGTTCGCGGCGGTGATCGTTCTTATCATCGGTAATATATATGGAAGTATCTCCGGATACTTCGGCGGCAAGATTGACCTGGTCATGATGCGTATCGTGGATATCATCTATTCCCTTCCGGATACGCTGATGGTGGTCCTGCTTTCCGTGGTGCTCAACGAGGCGCTGAACGTGGAAGCCATTCCGTTCCTGCAGAAGATCGGAACGAACATGCTTTCCATGTTCGTGGTGTTCGCCCTGCTGTACTGGGTGAGCATGGCCCGTCTGGTGCGCGGACAGATCCTGACCATCAAGCAGAATGACTATGTGCTTGCGGCAAAGGTGAGCGGAGCCAAATCCAAACGGATCATTTTCCGCCACATCCTGCCCAACTGCATCAGCGTCATCATTATCTCCGCCGCCCTGCAGATCCCTTCCGCGATCTTTACGGAAAGCTTCTTAAGTTTTATCGGAATGGGCGTACAGGCTCCCATGCCTTCCCTCGGCTCTCTGGCGAACGCGGCCAGAGCCGGAATCAGCGCCTATCCCTGGAAGCTGGTGTTCCCGTCCCTGATGATCTGCCTGATCACGCTCGCCTTCAACCTGCTGGGCGACGGCCTGCGCGACGCGTTTGATCCGAAGCTGAAGAGATAAGGGAGGAGAATACAGATGAGTGAGACAATTCTTTCGGTAAAAAATCTTCATACCTCCTTTCGGACGGATAACGGGGAGGTTATGGCGGTAAACGGCGTATCCTTCAACCTGGAAAAGGGCAAGATCCTCGGCATCGTGGGAGAGTCCGGCTCCGGAAAGTCCGTTACGGCCTATTCCATCATGCAGATCCTGGAGAAAAACGGAAGGATCACGGAGGGAGAGGTTTTATACAAGGGACAGGATATCACCAAATATACAGAAAAGCAGATGCGGGATTTCCGCGGAAAATGCTGTTCCATCATTTTCCAGGATCCCATGACGAGCCTGAATCCCGTCTTTACGGTGGGAAATCAGCTGCGTGAGGCCATTGAGCTTCACACGAACAGAAAGGGAAAAGAGGCGGAAGCGCGCGCCGTGGAGATGCTGACCCTGGTTGGCGTCAACGAGCCGGAGAAGCGTGTGAAGCAGTATCCCTACGAGCTGTCCGGCGGAATGCGCCAGAGAGTGATGATCGCCATGGCGCTGGCCTGCGAGCCGGATATCCTGATCGCCGACGAGCCCACCACGGCTCTGGATGTGACCATTCAGGCGCAGATCCTGGAGCTGATGCAGGATCTGCAGAAAAAGCTGGGCATGGCCATCATCATGGTAACCCATGACCTTGGCGTCATTGCCGACATGTGCGACGAGATCATCGTCATGTACGGCGGCCGCGTATGCGAAAGAGGAACGGCGGAGGATATTTTCTACCGCCCGCGCCATGAATATACGAAGGGCCTTCTGCGTTCCATTCCCAACGTGGACCGGATCGGAGAGAAGCTGATCCCCATCCCGGGAACGCCCATCAACCTTCTGAACATGCCGAAGGGCTGCGCCTTCTGCCCGCGCTGCGAGAACGCGATGAAGATCTGCATCGAGCAGGTTCCGACGGAAATGCAGATGCCGGACGGCCATTACGCGGCCTGCTGGCTGAACGTGAAGGAAGAGGTGCTCGCAGGGCAGAAGGGCGCGAAGGGCTGAAAAACGCTTCGGCATGGAGGTTAAAATGAGTGATTATCTGGTAGAGGTCAAGGACCTGAAGCAATATTTCCCGATCAAGGTCGGTTTTGTAAAGACGATTCCCCTGAAGGCCGTGGACGGCGTTTCCTTTTCCATCAAGCCCGGCGAGACGCTGGGGCTGGTGGGCGAGTCCGGCTGCGGAAAGACGACGGTGGGACGTTCTCTTTTAAGACTTTATACCCCGACGGGGGGGGAGGTTCTGTACAACGGAGAGAAGGTAGATGGAAACAGCATCCGGCACATGAGAAAAGAGATGCAGATGGTGTTCCAGGATCCCTATTCTTCCCTGAATCCCCGTATGACGGTCGAGGACATCATCGGCGAGCCTCTGGATGTGCATAAGCTGTATTCCAGCAAGGGGGAGCGCCGGGACAAGATCATCCATCTGATGGAGCTGGTGGGACTGAACGCGGAGCATGCCACCCGTTACGCGCATGAGTTTTCCGGCGGCCAGAGACAGCGTATCGGCATCGCGAGAGCGCTGGCGACCAATCCCAAGTTCATCGTCTGCGACGAAGCGGTCAGCGCCCTGGACGTTTCCATCCAGGCGCAGGTCATCAACATGTTCGAGGAGCTGCAGGACAAGCTGGGTGTGGCCTATCTGTTCATCGCCCACGACCTGCTGGTGGTCCATCATATTTCCGACCGCATCGCGGTCATGTATCTGGGAAGGATCGTGGAGATCGCGGATTCCAATGAGCTCAATGACAATCCGATGCATCCCTACACCCAGTCCCTGTTAAGCGCGGTTCCCTATCCGGATCCCAAAATGGCGAAGGAACGCCACAGGATCGTTCTGGAGGGAGATGTGCCCAGCCCGCTGCACATGCCGAGCGGCTGCGCGTTCCGCACCCGCTGCCGCTACGCGACGGAAAGGTGCGCGAAAGAATGCCCGTCCCTGACCGACAGAGGCGACGGACATATGGTGGCCTGCTGGAACAAATAGGACGGCGCTTTGCCGTCTGGAAAACATGACGAAAAAGACCTTTTGTTTTCCGCTTATTTTGATACAATTTGTCCTTTCCATGCAGGAAGGGACGTTGTATAATATAAACCGTATCTGAAAACCTGTTTTCATGGGAGGAAACGATTATGAAGAAAAAGTATCTGGCATTACTGCTGGCTGCTTCCATGATTGTTGGCACTCTTGCAGGCTGTGGTTCTTCCACAACCACGACCGAGAGCTCCGCTCCCGCAGAGACCACGGTAGAAGAGTCTGCCGCCGCTGAAGAGACGGCCGCAGAGTCCACCGAGGCTTCTACGGAGGCTGCCACTGAGGAAGCTGCCGCATCCGGCGAGCATGGCCCGTCCAGCGAGGCCGCTCCTGCATGGGAGGATTATGACGCGAGAATCGATCAGATCAGAACTGAGACCGATCTGGCTGCCCGCGAAGCTCTGATGCATGAGGCTGAGGACGAGCTGATGAGCACCTGGGCGATCATGCCTATTTATTACTACAACGATGTTTACATGCAGTCCGAGGATATCGGAAACATCTACTGCAACCTGTTCGGCTACAAATACTTCGGCTTTGCGACCGCTCCGGGCAACACCCTGTCCCTGCAGATCGCTTCCGAGCCTGACAGACTGGATCCCGCTCTGAACTCTACGGTTGACGGCGCCTGCCTGGCGATCCTTGCCTTCGCCGGCCTGTACACCTATGATGAGAACGGACAGCTGGTTCCCGACCTTGCCGAGAGCGTTGTGGAGAGCGAGGACGGCATGACCTATACCTTCACCATGAAGGACGGCCTGATGTGGTCCGACGGAACCCCTCTGACCGCCGCTGATGTGGAATACAGCTGGCAGAGACTGGCTGACCCCAACACCGGTGCTGACTACGCTTATCTGGCAGACGTGATCGCGAAGAACGACGACGGAACCCTGCAGGTGGAAGCGAGCGAAGATGGAAAGACCTTCACCGTTACGCTGACCGCTCCCTGCGCGTACTTCCTTGACCTGTGCGCTTTCCCGGCCTTCTATCCGGTTCCCCAGGCTTCCGTAGAAGGAGCTGAGGGCGCTGCTGAGAACCCGGGCGCATGGTGCACCGAGGCCGGCTTCGTATCCTCCGGCCCGATGGTATGTACCGGATGGACCCACAACGAGTCCATGACCTACGAGAAGAACCCCAACTACTATGACGCGGACAAGGTGACTCTCGAGAAGATCGACTTCATGCTCAGCGACGATGATACTGCTGTATGGAACGCCTTCATGGACGGTTCCCTGCAGTTCATCGATACCATCGGCGTTGACAACATGGCTACCGCCAAGGAAATGCCCGAGTACCACAACGTTCCTACTCTGGGAACCTACTATACAGGCTTCAATGTAAACAGCCCGATCTTTGAAGGCAAGACCGTTCAGCAGGCTGCCGACATGAGAAAGGCCATGAACCTGCTGGTTGACCGTCAGTACATCGTTGATACCATCGCGCAGGCGGATCAGGAGATCGCCAACACCTTCATTCCTACCGGAATGGGTGACGGCCAGGGCGGCGAGTTCAGAGCGAACGACGACGCTTACACCTATCCGAACGAGGAAGCGGTCGGCTACTTCGATCCCAGCCCGGAAGCCTATGACGCCAACGTGGAAGAGGCCATTTCCCTGCTGGAGGGCGCCGGCTATGTGTTTGATGAGAACGGAATGCTTTCCGAGGAAACTCCCATCAACCTGACCTACCTGACCAACGAAGGAACCGGCAACGTTGCCATCGGCGAAGCTCTGCAGCAGGATTTCGCTGTGATCGGCATCAACCTGACCATCGAGACCCGTGAGTGGTCCGTATTCCTGAACGAGAGAAAGGACGGACAGTTCGACTTCGCCCGTGAGGGATGGCTGGCTGACTACAACGACCCGATCAACATGCTGGAGATGTGGACCACCGAATCCGGCAACAACGATATGCAGTTCGGCAGATAATCTGTCCGAAGCTGTAAGCACGGCGCAGTCCGTACCCGGACCGCGCCGGCAGTAGAAAAGATATGGTTTATAACGGCCCGTGCTTCTGGCTTTGCCAGGAGTGCGGGCCGTATTTTTATGAGACTGCGGATTCTTTCGAAACGCCTGCCCCGTGAAAAGGAAGCGCGTGTATTTACAGCGCAGAAATGTGAAAAATCCGGTTGTAAAATCCGGCCCGTTATGATACACTGGAAAAGGTCTTTCGTTAGGAGGTGTAAAAAGTGGCGGTTCTGAGAATCATAGTTACGATCATTTTCATACTCATCTGCATCGCGCTGACCATTCTGGTGCTGATGCAGGAAGGTAAGGCATCCGGACTGGGAGCGATCAGCGGAATGGCGGAAACCTACTGGGGAAAAAATAAGGGACGTTCCATGGAAGGAACGATGATCAAGGTGACGAAGTACCTTGCGATTGCCTTTATTGTGATTGCCGCGATCCTGAATATCTCAAGATTCTGATCACCAAAGCACTCTTACCGTTTCGGAAAGGGTGCTTTTTCTGATACCATGCGTCTGCCCGGCAGCGCGGCGGCGCTCGCCTGGGAGAGAACGGCGCCAAACGGCAAAAAGAGAGAAAGAAAAACGGAGGAAAGAGCTTGGCGGACAGTCGTAACGTTTGGCTGGATGAAAACAGAAAAGAGAAGATCGTCGCCTTCCTGAAGGAGCCGTCCTATGTCCCCATGAAGGAAAAGGAGCTGGCCTGCCTGATGCAGGTGAGCGCGGAGGACAGGCCGGAGTTGAAACGTCTTCTGCAGGAGCTGATCCTGGAAGGAAGGATTCAGGTCAACCGGCGGGGAAGATATTCCGTTCCGGATGGGAAGCCTGTGATCGGTACCTTCATCGGCCATCCCAGGGGTTTCGGCTTCGTGGAGGTGGAGGGGAGGAAGGACGACCTCTATATTCCTTCTGCGAAGACGAAGGGCGCTTTCCATCAGGATACGGTGGAGGTCCGTCTGCTGGGAGGCTTTCCGGGCGGAAGACAGGAGGCGGAGGTGGTCCGCATCCTGGCGCGTGGAATGACCGGTGTGGTAGGGACCTACCAGCAGAATAAAAGCTTCGGATTTGTGATTCCGGACAACAGCCGGTTCGGAAGAGATATTTTTGTGCCGGGAGAAAAGGCGGGAGGCGCGGTTTCCGGATCCAAGGTAATCGTTGCGGTCACGGATTACGGCGGCCCGGGGAAAAGCCCCGAGGGAAGGGTCGCTGAGATCCTGGGCCATATAAACGATCCGGGTGTGGATATCCTTTCCATCGTAAAAAGCTGCGGCATCCCTGACGCCTTCCCGCCGGAGGCGCTGTCGGAAGCGGAGCGCGCGGCGGATAGACCTGGCGGGAAGGCGTCTGCCCCGGACCGTGCGGCGGCCGGGGAGGAGCTTTCTTCCAGGCTGGATCTGAGGGAGCTTCCCATGGTGACCATAGACGGGGAGGACGCGAAGGATCTGGACGATGCGGTGAGCCTGTACCGGAAGGACGGGCAGTATCATCTTGGCGTGCATATCGCGGACGTGTCCCACTATGTGAAGGAGGGCTCCGCCCTGGACGCGGAGGCTCTGCGGCGCGGCACCAGCGTGTATCTGGCGGACCGGGTGATCCCCATGCTTCCCCATGTGCTGTCAAACGGCGTCTGCTCCCTGAACGCGGGAGAGGACAGGCTGGCGCTCAGCTGTCTGATGACGCTGAACGGACAGGGAGAGGTGACGGATTACACCATCGCCCCGTCCGTGATCCGGGTGAAGGAACGGATGACCTATACTTGTGTGGCGGCGATCCTGGAAAAGGACGGCCCGGAGGAATCTGCCCGTTATGAAAGCCTGGTTCCCATGCTACGGGACATGGCCCGGCTTTCCGGCCTGATCCGGGAGCGGAGACATCAGAGGGGAGCCGTGGATTTTGACTTTCCGGAGAGCCGGATCCGGCTGGATGAGAACGGCCGTCCGACGCAGATCCTGCCGCAGCAGCGCAATACGGCCACCCGGCTGATCGAGGATTTCATGCTTCTGGCAAACGAAACGGTGGCGCAGCATTTTTACTGGCTGCAGACGCCCTTCCTGTATCGTACCCACGAGACGCCGGAGCAGGATAAGATGCGTGCTCTTGCGGCCTTTGTGCACGGCCTGGGCTATTCCATGAAGGTCGGCCAGGAGGAGGTCCATCCGAAGGAGCTGCAGAAGCTTCTGGAACGGGCGGA
>DWUW01000355.1 GCA_019120525.1 Candidatus Eisenbergiella stercorigallinarum
TCCCGGTCTATCCCTCCCAGGAAATCGGGCGAAGATACCACAAGCATCTTTGCTCCCGCAGGCAGCAGGCCGAACAGCTCCAGGCAGGCCATATCCACCAGCCGGTAGCTGCAGACGACGATCGCCTCGTCAGAATCCTCCAGCCGGGAAAGTACCTGGGCTCCTGTGGTACAGGCCGTAACTGCCGCAAAACCGTTCCGGACAAGGACATTCCGGATGCTTCTCGCGTTTTCAATTTTGGGAAAAGCCACAATAATCCCCGTCATACGCTGCCTCCTTCCCGGGCCTCTTTTCAGGAACAGGCAGCGTCAGAACCGGTAAAGATACTCATTGATCTCCCAGTCCGTTACCTGGGAACGGTAGCGGTTCCACTCTTCCTTCTTTTCCGCGATATATTTATCCGCGGCATGCTCTCCCAGCGTATTCCGTATGAGCGCATCCTTCTCCAGTTCCTCTATGGCCTCCGTCAGGGTGGCGGGAAGCCGCCTGATCCCCATCCGCCTTCTCTCATCCTCCGTCATGGCAAAAATATCGCCGTCCACGCTTTTCGGAGGGACGGTTCCCTCCCGGATGCCGTCCAGCCCCGCGCGCAGGCATACCGCCAGCGCCAGATAGGGATTGGCCGCAGGGTCAGGGCTTCTCAGCTCGATCCTGGTCTCTTCTCCCCTGGGGGAAGGCACCCGGATCAGCGGGCTTCTGCTCGCCCTGCTCCAGGCGATGTAGGTAGGCGCTTCATAGCCGGGTACCAGACGTTTATAGGAATTGATCAGCGGATTGGTGATTGCCGTGATCGCCCGGATATGCTCCAGGATCCCGCCGATGAAGGAATAGGCTTCCCTGCTCAGTCCGTTTTCATCCTCCGTATCCTGGAAAATATTTTTCCCGTCCTTCAGAAGCGCCATGTTGATATGCATGCCGGATCCGTTGATCCCCACCCTGGGCTTTGGCATGAACGTGGCGTACAGGCCGTGCCGCTTCGCGATGGTCTTGACCGCCAGCTTGAAGGTCTGGATATTGTCCGCCGCCGTCAGCGCTTCCGCGGCCTCAAAATCGATCTCATGCTGTGCCGGCGACGCCTCGTGATGGGAGCTTTCCACCACAAAACCCATTTCCTCCAGCGTAAGTACCATATCCCGCCTCGCGTTTTCTCCCAGATCCAGCGGGCTCACATCAAAATACCCCGCCTGTTCATGGCTGATCGTGGTCGGCCTGGCCTCGTCGTCCATATGGAACAGGAAAAATTCACATTCCGGCCCCACCTGAAACGTATATCCCATTGCAGCCGCTTCCGCAAGCGCCTGCTTCAGGATATACCGGGAATCTCCCTCAAAGGGCGTTCCGTCCGGACGCGTGATGTCACAGATCAGGCGGGCTACCTTCCCCTGCTGCGGCCTCCATGGAAAGATCTCCAGCGTATCCGGGTCCGGTCTCAGATACAGATCCGAATCCTCAATGCTGGAAAATCCCTCGATCGCGGAACCGTCAAACATAAAGCGCCCATCCAGCGCCTTTTCCAGCTGGCTTGCCGTCACCGCCATGTTTTTCAGGCTTCCGAAGATATCCGTAAACTGCAGGCGGATGAATTCCACATCCTCTTCCTCCACCAGCCTCATGATTTCCTTTCTGGTATAATGCCCCATACCTTCCTCCTTTTCCTGAAAAGAATCTCTCCGCCCAACCGGAGTTTTTCAAAAAAAAGGCACCCTTACCCTTCCGTAAGAGCGCCTTTGCCCTACCACGTATCCTAACAGCCCATGTCTGTTTTGTCAATTCTTTTCTGAATCCGGCGCCGGAAAAACCGTCATAAATCCCGTATATGGGGAGTACACTGTATAAACAACAAGAATCGGGGATATGGATATGAGTTCAAAGACCAGAATCGTGGTGCTTCATCTGAAAGAACTGATCTATACCGGAATCTTCGCGCTGCTGGGGATCCTCTTTCTGCTGCTTCTCATCATCATGTTCCTGCCCGGAAAAAGCCGGACGCCGGAAGGTATGGAGGAAAACAGCCGCTTTATTCCGGGGAAATATACTACCTCCGTGATCCTTGGGAATTCCTCCGTGGATGTGGAGGTGGTGGTGGACGCCGACAATATCAATTCCATCCGTCTGGTAAACCTGGACGAAGCGGTCGCCACCATGTACCCGCTGATGGAACCCGCGCTCAACGACCTTGCCCTGCAGATCTGCGAGAAGCAGTCTGTGGAGGACATCAGCTACTCCGAGGACAACAAATATACCTCCCAGGTCCTTCTGGAAGCGATCTCCTCCGCACTGGAAAAGGCGGCGGCAGCCCTTCCGGAAACAGACGCAGGAACAGGCTCTTAAAAGCGGGTCTGTTCCTGTGCTCTGTCTGTCCGGATCCTGCCTTCGGCCGCCGTACCGCAGGTTTTCCCTTCCGGGACCGGACTGGCGCCATCAGACGGAAACGCCATCCTCCTGCAGGCGTTTTGCTTCTTCAAGCCACAGCGCGCTGCAGGCGTCGGAGGGCATCCGCAGATCGCCTCTCGGGGAGACCGCCACGCTTCCCACCTTGGGGCCGTCCGGCAGGCAGGAGCGCTTGAACTGCTGGGTGAAGAACCTGCGGCAGAAATTTTTCAGCCATTTCAGGATCACATCGTTTTCATATGCCCCCGCAAAGGCCGTCTTCGCGATGCGGTAGATCTTCGCGGGCGGGAAGCCGCAGCGGAGCAGATAATACAGGAAGAAATCGTGAAGCTCATAGGGTCCCACAAGATCCTCCGTTTTCTGGCTGATCTTTCCGTCCACGGGAGGAAGGAGCTCCGGGCTGACCGGGGTATCCAGCACATCCAGAAGGACGGCGGAAAGCTCCGGGACGCCGCAGGCATCCGCGTAAAAGCGCACCAGATGGCGTACCAGGGTCTTGGGGACGCCCGCGTTCACCCCGTACATGGACATGTGGTCGCCGTTGTAGGTGGCCCAGCCAAGGGCAAGCTCCGACATGTCGCCGGTTCCGATCACCAGGCCGTTTTCCGCGTTGGCGATATCCATCAGGATCTGAGTCCGTTCCCTGGCCTGGCTGTTTTCATAGGTCACGTCGTGCACCGACTCGTCATGGCCGATATCCCGGAAATGAAGCCGCACCGCCTCCCGGATGTTCACCTCCGTCAGGGAAGCGCCCAGGGTGCGGGTCAGCCGGCAGGCGTTTTCATAGGTCCGGTCCGTGGTGCCGAAGCAGGGCATGGTCACACAGCGGATGTTTTCTCTGGGGATCCCGAGAAGGTCAAAGGCGCGCGCCGTCACCAGAAGGGCCAGGGTGGAATCCAGGCCGCCGGAGATCCCGATCACCGCGCAGCGGCTGCCGGTATGCTCCAGTCTTTTTTTCAGGCCGTGGGACTGGATGGAAAAGATCTCCTCGCAGCGGCGGGATTTCGTCCCCTCATCCACCGGGACGAAGGGCTGCCGCGGGAAGGAGCGAAGCAGCGCCAGCTCCCTTTTTTCCATATGGACGGGAAGGATCAGATAGCCCGCGTCCGTCGTTGCGGGAAAGGTATTCATCCGCCGTCTCTCATGGCGCAGACGGTGGATATCCAGATCCGCATAAACGGTCCGGTTTTCAAACCGTTCCGCCTCGGCAAGCAGCACGCCGTTTTCCGCGATCAGGTTATGGCCGCCGAAGACCAGATCCTGGGTGGATTCCCCGTCTCCCGCGCTGGCGTACACATATCCTGTCACCAGCCTGGCGCTGGTGGCCTCCACCAGCTGCCTGCGGTAGCTGTCCTTTCCCACCGTCTCATTGGAGGCGGAGAGATTGACGATGACCGTCGCGCCCGCCAGACAGTGCGCGGTGGAGGGAGTCTGCGCGGCCCAGAGATCCTCGCAGATCTCGCAGCCCACCACAAGGCCCTCCACGCAGTCGCAGGAAAAAAGGATCTCCCTCCCGAAGGGGATCTCACTGCCTTCAAAGGGAAGGAAGGAAACCTGCTCCGGCGCGGGCGTGAAATGTCTGGTTTCATAAAATTCCCCGTAAGAAGGCAGCGCCGTCTTGGGAATAAAGGCGAGCACCCGCCCGTCCTGGACGGCCGCCGCCGCGTTGTACAGCTTCCCGTCCTTTTCCAGCGGAAGGCCGACGAACACCAGGGCGTCAAGCCCTTCGGTATGCTCCGCGATCCTTGCAAGCGCTTCCTTCGCTCCCGAAAGCAGCCTCTCCTGCAGGAACAGATCCTGGCAGGTATAGCCGGTCAGGCACAGCTCGGGAAAAACCAGAAGACGCGCCCCCTTTTCCGCCGCTTCCCCGATTCCCTTTATGATCTGCTCCGCGTTGTACACAGGATCCGCCACCCGGATCTTCGGCGTCAGCGCCGCCGCTCTGATAAAACCGTCTTTCATTCTTACCTCCATGCCTCAGCGTCGCAAAAAGCAGTTTTACGACGCTGAGGCTCGCGCGCCGGACCTCCAGTCCGGCGCTGTGATAACAGGATTTGCGACGTTTCGGCGCAAATCCGGATTGAAAAATGCGCTATCGAGCGCATTTTTCAATCTCACCTCCATACCGAAGCGTCGCGAAGCCGTCTACAGATCTCTGATCTGCTTCAGGTCCTCCACGCTGAACGGATATGCCTTGTTGCAGAAATGGCATTTCACCTCGATGGGCTCTCCGTCCGCGATCATCTCGTCCATTTCCTTCTTTCCGATGCTGTACAGGGCCTTCGCCACCCGTTCCCGGCTGCAGTTGCAGGAAAATTCCACAGGCATCGTGGAAAGGAGCTCCATATCCATTCCTTCCAGAAGGATGCCGAGGATCTGCTCCGGGCTGTTTCCATCCTCCAGAAGCTTCGTCACGGAATGGATGCGGCTTAAGTTCGCTTCCAGCTTCTCAATGACCTTTTCTTCCGCGAAGGGCATGAGCTGGACGATGAAGCCGCCCGCCTGCTTCACGGTATTGTTCTTTTCCATCAGGACGCCAAGCCCGACGGAGGAGGGCACCTGCTCCGACGCCGCGAAGTACCAGGTCAGATCCTCCGCGATCTCTCCCGTCTGCAGGTCGGTCTGGCCCACATAGGGCTCCTTCAGCCCCAGGTCGCGGATCACCTGCAGCGTGCCCGTTCCGATGGCGCCGCCCACGTCCAGCTTGCCCTGGCTGTTGGCGGGAAGGATCACCTGCGGATGCACCGCATAGCCCTTCACTCTGCCCTTGCTGTCCGCAGTCACCGTCAGGCCGCCCGCGGGGCCGTCTCCCCGGATCTGCAGGGTGAGGATGTCCGCATCCCCCTTCATCATGCTCCCCATCATCGCTCCGGCGCACAGGAGACGTCCAAGCGCCGCCGTCATCACCGGGCTGGTATCGTGCGCTACGCGCGCCGTCTCCACCGTATCCCTTGCCGTTACCGCAAACGCGCGCACCTGCGCGTCCGCAGCCGCCGCTCTCACCAGATAATCGCTCATTTTCCCTGTTCCCTCGCTATACAGTAAATTCTTCCGCTCTCAGGCGTGACCTCTCCCAGCGTATCCGCGTCCAGCGCCTCCTCAAACCGAAGCCCGCCCTCCTCCAGGAGCGCGCGGATCTCGGAAAGCTCATATCCCCTCTGGCAGTGGGTCTCCAGGAATCTGCGGAACAGCCCGCCCTGCGCCCCGTCCTTTTCCCGGACGAAAAAGGTCAGGTCATATTCGTTGATCCGGGTTTCCTCATCATAGAAATTTTCCCAGATAAAAGCGCAGTCCTCCCGGTTTTCCGCGATGGTCACGTCGCCCAGGATCTTTTCATATTTATAGACCGTGTTGAAATCAAACAGGAACACGCCGCCCGGATCCAGATAATTGTTCACCAGGCGGAAGGTTTCCCGCAGCTGCTCCTCTCCCAGCAGGTAATTGAGGCTGTCGCAGACGCAGACCGCCGCCCGCACCGTTCCGTACAGCTCGAAGCTCTGCATGTCCTGCTCCAGATACAGGATGTCAAGCCCTTCCTCCGCGGCCTTCTGCGCCGCGACGGCAAGCATCTCCTCCGACCGGTCCACGCCGATCATGTCATAGCCCCGCCGCGCCAGAAGCTGGGTCAGCGTCCCTGTGCCGCAGCCAAGCTCCAGCACCAGGCCGTCCCGGATGCCCGCCCGTCCCAGCCTGTCCGCAATATAGTCCGCCCATTTTTCATAGGGCACGTTGTCCATGAAGGTATCATAAACCTCCGCGAAATCCGTATATGCTTCCATCAGGCGTTCTTTTTCCCTTCCTTCAGATATTCTCTCAGGAACGAAAGCAGCGCCTCCGTCTGCTCCTTCGTCCCCACGGTGATCCGCAGGTAATTCCCGGTGCGTTCTCCCGGGAAATACCGGACATAGATGCCCGCCTCCTTCAGCGCCGCGAACAGCTCCGCCGCCGGAACCCGTTCATGGGAGGCGAATACGAAGTTGGTCCTGGAATCCGGGAAGGAAAAGCCAAGAGAGGAAAGCTCCTTCTTCAGATATTCCCTGGTCGTTACCACCTTTTCCACCGTTTCCTGAAAATATGCCTCATCCGCCATGCTTGCCGCGCCCCATGCGATGGTGGGCGCGTCCATGGTGTAGGAATTGAAGGAAAACTTCACATCCCGCAGATACCCGATGGCCTTCTGGCTTCCGATCGCGAAGCCGATGCGCATCCCAGCCATAGCGCGGGACTTGGAAAAGGTCTGCACCACCAGAAGATTTTCATACTTTTCCACAAGGGACAGGGCGCTTACCCCTCCGAAATCCACATATGCCTCATCGATGATCACAAGGGATGCGGGATTTCCCGCCACGATCTCCTCGATCACCGAAAGGGGCTCGCAGATCCCGGTGGGCGCATTGGGATTGGCGATCACGATGCCGCCGTTTTCGGTCAGATAATCCTCCTTCACCAGCCGGAAATCCTCATCCAGGGCCGGCCGGCGGAAAGGGATTCCAAACAGGTTCGCCCATACGTCATAAAAGGAATAGGTGATATCCGGAAACAGGATGGGCTTTCCCGTATTAAAAAAGGTCAGAAAGGCCATGGCCAGCACGTCGTCGGAGCCGACGCCCACGAAAACCTGGTCCTCTCCCACGCCAAAACGCGCCGCTATGCTTTTTACCAGAAGAGACGC
>DWUW01000356.1 GCA_019120525.1 Candidatus Eisenbergiella stercorigallinarum
GAAAAGGAAAGATTGAATTTTTTCTTAATTCGTCCGGTTGAGGTTGCATAACGGGAAAAAGTTTAGTACACTGTATTTTGAATGATTGCCGATTGGTGAACATACGAAAAGAACAATGAGATACAGGCCGCTTACCGGCGGCAGCGCGGGCCTTTGGTCCGTGCGAAAGGAGGAAGAACAGTGGCACAGGTTGGTATTGTAATGGGAAGTGATTCGGATATGCCCGTTATGGCGAAGGCGGCCGGCGTTCTGGATGAGCTGGGGATTTCCTATGAGATGAGGATTATTTCCGCTCACAGAGAGCCGGACGTATTTTTTGAGTATGCGAAGACCGCGGAAGAGAAGGGATTTAAGGTGATCATTGCAGGAGCGGGCATGGCGGCCCATCTTCCGGGCATGTGCGCGGCGATCTTCCCCATGCCGGTGATCGGCATTCCGATGCACACCACATCCCTGGGAGGAAGGGATTCCCTTTACTCTATCGTGCAGATGCCGAGCGGCATCCCGGTGGCTACGGTGGCCATTAACGGAGGCGCGAACGCCGGGCTCCTGACGGCAAAGATCCTTGCTACGTCTGACCCGGCGCTTCTTGGGAGACTGAAGGATTACAGCCGGGGACTGAAGGAGAGCGTGCAGAAGAAGGATGCGCGCCTGCAGGAGAAGGGCTGGCAGAACTACGCAGAATAAACGAAAGGTACGGTTGAAAAATGGATTATAAGAATGCCGGAGTGGATATTGAAGCCGGTTACAGATCGGTTGAGCTGATGAAGAAGTACGTGAAGGAGACCATGCGTCCCGAGGTCCTGGGAGGGCTGGGTGGTTTTTCGGGAGCCTTTTCCATGGAGAGCTTTAAAAATATGGAAAAGCCCACCCTGGTTTCCGGAACGGACGGCGTGGGAACGAAGCTGAAGCTGGCGTTCCTGATGGACAGGCATGATACCGTGGGGATCGACTGCGTGGCGATGTGCGTCAACGACATTGCCTGCGCGGGCGGAGAACCGCTGTTTTTCCTGGATTACATCGCCTGCGGGAAAAATTATCCGGAGAAGATCGCTTCGATCGTAAAGGGCGTAGCGGACGGCTGCAGACAGGCGGGAGCCGCCCTGATCGGCGGGGAGACGGCGGAGATGCCCGGCTTTTATCCGGAGGATGAGTATGACCTTGCCGGCTTCGCGGTGGGCATTGTGGATGAGAAGAAGATGATCACGGGAGCGGACCTGAAGCCCGGCGACGTGCTGATCGGCCTTTCCAGCTCCGGCGTCCACAGCAACGGCTTTTCCCTGGTGCGCAGGGTGTTTGAGATGACGAAGGAATCCCTGGATACCTATTATGAAGAGCTTGGGACCACGCTGGGCGAAGCGCTCCTTGCGCCTACGAAGATCTATGTGAAGGCGCTGCGCACGGTGAAGGAAGCGGGCGTGACTGTGAAGGCGTGCAGCCATATCACCGGAGGCGGCTTCTATGAGAACATTCCCCGGATGCTTCCCGACGGCGTGAAGGCTGTGGTGGAAAAGGACAGCTACGAGATCCCCGCGATCTTCCGGCTTCTTGCGAAGAAGGGGAACATCGAAGAAAAAATGATGTATAATACCTATAACATGGGAATCGGCATGGTGCTTGCCGTGGATCCTGCGGATGTGGAAAAGGCCATGGAAGCCGCCCGCGCGGCGGGAGAGGACCCGCATGTGATCGGCCGTATCGAGGCCGGGGAAAAAGGGGTGGAGTTATGCTGAACGTGCTGGTCTGTGTGTCCGGAGGCGGCACCAACCTGCAGGCGCTGATCGACGCCGGAAAGGACGGACGCATCCGGAACGCGCGGATCGCGGGCGTGATCAGCAACAACCGATCCGCCTACGCGCTGGAACGGGCCAGACAGAACGGGATCGACGCGGTCTGTATTTCCCCGAAGGATTTTCCGGACCGGGCTGCCTTTAACCGGGCTTTCCTGGAAAAGGTGAAGGAATATGCGCCGGATCTGATCGTCCTTGCCGGTTTCCTGGTAAACATTCCGCCGGAAATGATCCGGGCCTACCCAAACCGGATTATCAATATCCACCCTTCCCTGATCCCGTCCTTCTGCGGGACCGGCTATTATGGCCTGAAGGTGCATGAGGCGGTGCTGGCAAGGGGGGTGAAGGTGACGGGAGCCACCGTCCATTTCGTGGACGAGGGGACGGATACCGGTCCCATCCTGCTTCAGAAGAGTGTGGAGGTACTTCCCGCGGATACGCCGAAGAGCCTGCAGCAGCGGGTGATGGAGGAGGCGGAATGGATCCTTCTTCCCCGGGCCGTGGATCTGATCGCGGCAGGGAGAGTTTCGGTCGTGGACGGGAAAACTGTGATCAGTGGGAGGAACGAATGAAGATTTTGATCGTAGGGAGCGGAGGGCGGGAGCACGCCATTGCGGCTGCCGCAGCCAGAAGCCCGAAAGCGGAAAAGATATACTGTGCGCCCGGAAACGCGGGAATCGCCGCGGTCGCCGAGTGCGTGCCGATCAGCGTAAATGAGTTTGACAGAATCGCATCCTTTGCAAAGGAAAAAGCAGTGGATCTGGTTATCGTAGGGCCGGACGATCCGCTGGCGGAAGGGCTTGTGGACGTTCTGGAGGAAGCGGGGCTCCGGGCTTTCGGCCCCAGGAAGAACGCGGCCATCCTGGAGGGAAGCAAGGCGTTTTCCAAGGATCTGATGAAAAAGTATCATATTCCAACGGCAGCCTATGAGACCTTTGAGGATGCGAAGGCGGCTGAGGAATATCTGGAGAAGGCGGACTATCCCATCGTGCTGAAGGCGGACGGCCTGGCGCTGGGGAAGGGCGTGCTGATCTGCAAGACAAAGGAAGAGGCGCTTGCCGGCGTGAAGGAGATCATGCTGGATAAGCATTTCGGAACGGCGGGAAACCGGATGGTGGTGGAGGAATTCCTCACCGGAAGGGAGGTTTCCGTTCTTTCCTTCGTGGACGGGAAGACCATCCGGATCATGACCTCCGCCCAGGACCACAAGCGGGCGCTTGACGGGGACCAGGGGCTGAATACCGGAGGCATGGGAACTTTTTCCCCTTCTCCTTTCTATACAAAGGAAGTGGATGAGTTCTGCAGGAAATATATCTACCAGCCCACGGTGGACGCCATGGCGGCGGAAGGCCGCCCCTTTAAGGGCATCATTTTCTTCGGCCTGATGCTCACGCCGAAGGGGCCGAGAGTGCTGGAGTATAACGCCAGGTTCGGAGACCCGGAGGCGCAGGTGGTGCTGCCGAGGATGAAGAACGATATCCTGGAGGTGATGGAGGCCTGTATCGACGGCACGCTGGATAAGATCGAGCTGGAATTTGAGGACAATGCGGCGGTCTGCGTGGTGCTGGCATCCAAAGGCTATCCGGTGAGCTATGAAAAAGGGTATCCGATCGCGGGCCTGGAGCGCTTTGACGGAGTTTCCGATGCGTTCTGCTTCCATGCGGGAACCGCTTTTGACGAAGAAGGCCGCATTGTGACAAACGGCGGAAGGGTGCTCGGCATCACCGCGGTGGGGAAGGATCTGAAGGCCGCCAGGGACAGGGCCTATGAGGCTGTCGGCTGGGTGGATTTCGAGAACAAATATATGAGGACGGATATCGGAAAAGCCATTGACGAGGCCTGAATGCCGGAAACGCCGGCCGGCGCGGGAAAAAGGCTGCCGGCGGGAACGGATACAGGAGAAAGGGACGTCACGGATAGGAGCGCCCGTTTTTGGGGAATGCTTAGATAAGAGAAAGGCATGGTACGCAAATGAACAGGATAAAATCAGGAAGAAAGAAAAGAAGCCTGAAGATCGCTGCGGTTCTGACAGCGATGGCTCTCTGCGCGGGAATGTGGGGACAGACGGGGCTGGTCAGCCGCGCCTCCAACAGCCTGGGGAGCCAGACCGGCCAGGAAGGCGGCGACGCGCCCGCGGAGGAAGCGCCTGCGGAGAATACGGATGGCGCCGATGTGGAAGGCCAGATCGTAGAGGAGAACACGGAGAGCATGGCGGGAACATCCACTGCGGCGAAAGTCCGCGTGATTCCTGCCAGCGCAAGGCTCAGAGGGGAAGCGTCTACCAGCTCCGACCAGGTGGGAAGCCTTTCCTCCGGCGATGAGATCGCCGTGGTGGGAGAGACCACCGGAAGTGACGGGATGCTGTGGTATCAGGTTTCCGGAGACGTCAACGGTGAGAACGTATCCGGATACATCCGTTCTGACCTGGTGGAGGTAACGGAGACCGTGCAGGCGGAAGTCCCTTCCGAAACGCCTTCCGAGGCGCCTGTGGAGACACCGTCAGAGCCGGAAAGCAGCGCTCCGTCGGATGAATACAGCGTCAGCTACGCGGACGACGGGACGGGAACCGGCGTCAGCGACTGGTATCTGAACGACAATATCAACGGCACGAGATACAAGATCAGCGATCTTTTGAATGCGCAGCAGACCAATGAAAGCAATATTGCGGTGATGGAAGAGCAGACCGGAAGCATGCGCATGATCATCATTATCCTTGCGGTGATCGTCGGCCTGCTTGTCGTGGTGGTTACCATCCTGATCTTTAAGCTCCGCAGTTCCTATGAGGACGACGGATATGATGACGATGAGGATTACGGGGATGACGACGACCGCTATGAGGAAGAGGACGAGGAAGACGAGGAGGATTATGTCCCTGAAAAGCGCCGTGGCGCGGTGAGGCGCCCCGTGCGTTCCAGACAGCCCGCGCGCAGAAGCCGTTACGAAGAGGATGACGAGGACGAAGAGGACGACCGTTATGAGGACGAAGAGGATGAGGAAGAGCCTCCGAGAAGATCCTCCAGAAGCTCGGGCAGACCGCAGGCCGGCAGGGCGAAAGGGCAGAGAGGCGGTTATAAGCCGAAGAATTTTGCGGATATGGATGAAGACGACGATCTTGATTTTGAATTTCTGGATCTGAAATAAAAGGATCGAAGGCCGCTGTGGAGAGAACTGCAATGCTGTATGCTGTCCGCAGCGGCCTTTCCGGTTGACAGGATGTGCCTCCTGTTATAATATGTATATAACAAAACAAACCCGGCGCAGGCTGCCGGCCAGGAGAAGGAAGAGCGATATACAGTGAATATGGTACTGGAAATTGATTTTAACAGTGATGAGGCCATCTATATACAGCTGCGGAATCAGATCGTTCTCGGGATCGCGACCAACCGATACCGGGAAGGGGATGTGCTTCCCAGCGTACGTCAGCTTGCCGACGAGATCGGCATCAATATGCATACGGTGAACAAGGCATACACGGTACTGAAGCAGGAAGGCTTTGTGAAGGTGGACCGCAGAAAAGGAGCCGTCATATCTGTAGATGAAGGGAAAAAGAAGGCAATGGAAGAAATCCGCCAGGAGTTTCTTTTGCTTCTGGCAAAAGCAAGCTGCAAGAATATTTCCCGTCAGGAGGTGCATGCTTTAATTGATGAAATCTATGAAGAATATGGAGGACTGGAATAATGCAGTCGCAGTTTACAGATAAGGCCCGGACGGCCCTCCAGTATGCGGAACGCGCCGCCAGAAGGATGAAGCACGGATATGTGGGAACGGAGCATATCCTGCTGGGGCTGGTGGAAGAGGGGAGCGGAACGGCTGCCAGAGTGCTTTCCGAAAACGGCGCGGACGGACAGGAGATCCAGGAGATGATCCGGGATCTGATCGCGCCCCTGACCCCTGTCCCGATCAGGGAGAGGGACGGCTATACGCCGAGGGCGGTCTCTATTCTGGAGGAAGCCCACAGACAGGCCGCCCGGTTTGGCTCTGTGTATACAGGAACGGAGCACATCCTCCTTGCCCTGATCCGGGAGGGAGAGAATGTGGCGGTCAGGATCATAAATACCTGCGGTATGCAGCCGCAGAAGGTTTATGCGGATACGCTTGCGGCGATGGGACAGGATCCGGGACTGTATAAGGAGGATCTTGGGCGGAAGCAGAAAAAGAAGGGGCAGACTGCCACCCTGGACCAGTACAGCAGGGATATGACTGCCCTTGCCGCCGCAGGAAAGCTGGATCCCGTAGTGGGAAGGGAAGAGGAGATCAGCCGTGTGATCCAGATCCTTTCCAGGCGGACAAAGAACAATCCCTGCCTGGTGGGAGAGCCCGGCGTGGGAAAGACCGCCATCGTGGAAGGGCTTGCCAGGCGGATCGTGGAAGGAAATGTGCCGGATACCGTAAAAAACAAAAGAGTCCTTACCCTGGATCTTTCCGGTATGATCGCGGGAAGCAAATACCGGGGGGAATTTGAGGAACGGATCAAGAAGGTGATCCATGAAGTGACGGATGCGGGAAATATCCTTCTGTTCCTGGATGAGCTCCATACGCTGATCGGGGCGGGCGGCGCGGAAGGGGCAATCGATGCTTCCAATATCCTGAAGCCTTCGCTGGCCCGCGGCGAGCTGCAGCTGATCGGCGCTACCACAGTCACGGAATACCGGAAATATATCGAACGTGACGCCGCGTTGGAACGGAGGTTCCAGCCGGTCAATGTGGAAGAGCCGACGGAGGAGGAGGCGGTCCGGATCCTCGAGGGGATCGCTTCCGGGTATGAAAAGCACCATAAGGTTCATTATGAGCCGGAAGCGCTGGAAGCAGCGGTCCGCCTCTCCGCCAGATATATCAACGACAGGAGGCTGCCGGATAAGGCCATAGACCTGATCGACGAGGCCGCTTCCGCTGTGAGGCTTTCCCACATGGAGCAGCCGGAGGATATCCGGGAGCTGAACGGCCAGATCCATGAACTGGACCAGAAGATCGAGAATGCCATACGGATAGAGGCGTTTGATCAGGCCGGAGAATGGAAACGGCAGCAGGATACCGTGATAAAGAAGCTGACCCAGAAGACGGTGCGGCTCCAGCGGAAGAATGCGGCGGCGCGTCAGACCGTCACGGAAAACGATGTGGCGCAGGTGGTGGCTGCATGGACGAAGATCCCGGTAAGCAGGCTGGAAGAAAAGGAAAGCGAGAGGCTTATGAGGCTGGAGGCCATCCTGCATAAAAGGGTGATCGGCCAGGATGAAGCGGTGTCCGCCGTAGCGCGGGCCATGAGACGGGGGCGCGTGGGCCTGCAGGATCCGAAGCGGCCGATCGGCTCTTTTCTCTTCCTCGGCCCTACCGGCGTGGGAAAGACGGAGCTGAGCAAAGCGTTGGCGGAAGCCATGTTCGGAAGCGAGAACGCCCTGATCAGGATCGATATGTCTGAATATATGGAAGGCCATTCCGTTTCCAAGATGATCGGTTCCCCGCCGGGTTATGTGGGATTTGACGACGGCGGCCAGCTTTCTGAGAAGGTGCGTCAGAATCCGTACTCCGTGGTCCTTTTTGATGAGATCGAAAAGGCGCATCCGGACGTGTTCAATATCCTGCTCCAGGTGCTGGACGACGGACATATCACCGACTCGAAAGGGAGGAAGGTAAGCTTCAAGAATACGGTACTCATCATGACCTCAAACGCCGGCGCGCAGAGGATCGTGGATCCGAAAAGCCTGGGCTTTTCCACAGGAAAGGATGAAAAGCGGGATTATGAACGGATGAAGGCGGGGGTGATGGAAGAGGTGAAAAGGCTGTTCAAGCCGGAATTCATCAACCGTATTGATGAGATCATGGTATTCCATCCGCTTACCGCGGAAGATATGAAGCAGATCATCACGCTGCTTTCCAGGGAGCTCTGCAGCCGCTGCCGGGATCAGCTGGGCATAAACCTCACCATTACGTCCGCCGCCAAAAATCTGATCGTAGAGAAGCACTCTGATCTGAAAATGGGGGCGCGCCCTCTGAAGCGCGCGATCCAGAGCATGATCGAGGACGCGCTGGCGGAGGAAATCCTGGGCAGGCGTATACGGCCCGGAGACCAGGTGACGGTAGGATGCAGGGAAGGAAAGATCTGTTTTCATGTAAAAACAAGAACAAAGGAAAAAAAGGAACAGGAGGACAAAAGCAATGGCAGCAGTAGAGGAGTTGATCCGCAGTGAGGCAGATGGAAGCATCAGCTTCGGGAACCATACCCTTTCTGAAAAGTCAAAGGCAGAGGATTTCTCCCATAACGGAGATCTGTACAAGGTGAAAACCTACCATACCATGACAAAGCTGGAGAAGAACGGTATGTTCGCCTATGAATCTGTCCCGGGGACCAGCGTGTTATTTTTCGCTGAACGGGAGGATGGCGTCAGCTTCCTCGTGGAGGGAAACGAGGACGCGCAGATCACCATCGGCCTTCAGGACGATACGGAGTACGACGTGAAGGTGAACGGGGAGGACGCCGGAAGGATGCGTACCAATCTGGGAGGAAAGCTCAGCCTGAGCGTGGAGCTGGCCGGAGCAGGAGAGGTGAAGGTGGAAATAGGCAGATAATGGCGAAGGCAAAATCAGCTACTGTATTTTACTGTCAGGAATGCGGCTATGAGTCCGCAAAGTGGATGGGACAGTGTCCGGCATGCAGGACGTGGAACAGCTTTGTGGAGGAGCCGGTTAAAAAAGCGCAGCCGGAGGGAGGAAAGGAAAAGCATGCCGGCCTTTCCTCCGGCGGGAAAAGACCGGCGGCATTATCGGAAATATCGGCGGAGGAAGAAGAGAGGATCTCTTCCGGGATCGGGGAGCTGGACCGGGTGCTGGGAGGCGGCATCGTGCCCGGCTCCCTGGTGCTTGTGGGCGGAGACCCCGGGATCGGGAAATCCACCCTTCTTCTGCAGGTGTGCAGACTTCTTTCGCAGGCCGGCAGACGGGTCCTGTATGTGTCCGGAGAGGAATCCCTCAGGCAGATCAAAATGCGCGCCCAGCGCATCGGGACGTTTCAGGATTCCTTCCTGCTTCTGTGCGAAACAGATCTGGGCGATATCGAAGAAGCGATCCTGCGCCTGAAGCCTGAAATCGTGATCATCGATTCCATACAGACCATGTTCAGCAACGAGGTTTCAGCCGCCCCGGGCAGCGTTTCCCAGGTGCGTGAGTCCACCGGCGTTTTCCTGCGTCTGGCTAAGAGCAATGCCATCTCCATATTTATTGTGGGGCATGTGACAAAGGAAGGGACGGTAGCGGGTCCCAGGGTGCTGGAGCATATGGTGGATACCGTGCTCTATTTTGAAGGGGACAGGCACGCCGCGTACCGGATCCTGCGGGGGGTAAAGAACCGTTTTGGGTCAACCAACGAGATTGGCGTGTTTGAAATGCGCAGGGAAGGCCTCCATGAGGTGAAGAACCCTTCGGAATTTATGCTGAACGGACGGCCGGTGGGAGCCAGCGGCTGTGTGGTTTCCTGTTCCATGGAGGGAACGAGGCCGATCCTGGTGGAGATCCAGGCGCTTGTGTGCGCGAGCAGCTTCGGTTTTCCCAAAAGACAGGCGGCGGGTACGGATTTTAACCGGGTGAGCCTTCTGATGGCCGTGCTGGAGAAGCGGCTGGGACTTCAGATCTCCGGCTGTGACGCGTATGTGAATATCGCCGGAGGGATTAAGATCGCAGAACCTGCCATTGATCTTGGGATTGTGATGGCGGTGATTTCCAGCTTTAAAAACCGTCCCATTGAAGAGGGGATCCTGGCGTTTGGAGAGGTGGGGCTAAGCGGAGAGGTACGCGCGGTCAGCCAGGCTGAGGGCAGGGTGGCTGAAGCGAAAAAGCTTGGCTTTCAGACCTGTATCCTGCCGCAGGTATGCCTGGACCATTTTCCCCCTGTGGACGGTATCCGTCTGGTTGGCGTACGTTCCGTCCGGGATGTGATTGATTTTATCTGAAAAAGGGCCCGTCCCGGAAAAGAATGGGCGGTACCGGCGGCATGGATTCGGGAAGAGAGCCGGGAAGGGAGCCCGGCGTGGCTCCGGGCAGGATACCGGGGAACAGCATTTCGCCTCCCGAATGTGCCCGCTGCATTTCCCGGTCCCTGTTTACGGGATTGCATCCGTCATGGGACATGACGGTACGTGCGTCTATGTCGGATGCTTTTCCGTTTTTGTCAATGCGTACGTTTTCTCTGTCCGGCCGATAGGCGGCAGCTGTTTTTTTCTCCATCTGTACCTCCTGATTTCAGCATTCCGCGCGTAGCCTGATTCCTGGCTGTTCCCGGCATACAGGCTACGGGCGGCTTTTTTCGTTATGGGACCCTGACCGTGATTTTGCCGGCCTGAAAACAGTATGTGTTTTTATGCTTGAAATTATTTACCGATAATGTACAATAGTGTTATCAGACAAAAAATTTGTGAGGGAAATATCGTGGCAATAAAATCCAAAGAGCTGGCCGGCCTGTTGGGGGTATCCGCAGCCACCATGTCGCTGGTGCTGAACCATAAGCCGGGCATCAGCGATGAACTGAGAAGCTCTCTTCTGGAAAGAATACGGGAGATGGGTTACGGCTATATGATCCGGGAGGAAGGACAGGCAGAAAAAGCGGAACCGGCGTCAGACAGGACGATCGCTTATCTGGTTTTATCGGAATACCATGACGATGTGGAGGAGGCGGCTTTTTTCCCGAAGGTGATCGAGGGCGCGGAAAGAGAAGCAAGGAAGCGAGGGTATCGTTTTACGATCCTGCACGTTTATGACGAAAACGGGGAGAAGCTGAGGGAGAGCATTGGGAAGGAGCAGTTCGCCGGGATGCTGGTGTATGCCGCGCAGATCTGTGAAGAGATGAAAGAGGCGCTGGATGCGCTGGAGATCCCGTACATTCTGATCGATTGCTATTGCCCGCTGGCAGGGGCCAACGCGGTTACCGTAAACAACAGACAGGGGATTTTTACGGCCGTCAAATATCTGTATGATAAAGGGCACAGAAGGATCGGGTATATCGGTTCCGGAAGGCCGCTCTGCTCCCTGGTGGAACGCAGGAAAAGCTTCCGTTACGCGATGGAGGAGGTCGGATTGACGGAAGATCCCAGATTCTGTGTGGAAGAGGCGGGAACCGGACAGGACGCTCAGGAGTATCTGGAGGAATTGTGGAAGGATACGGCTCTGGTGCCGTCGGCGATGGTGCTGGAAAATGACCTGATGGCGATCGCCGTATATCGGGCGCTGAAGGGCAGGGGGCTGCGGATCCCGGAGGATGTGTCGGTGGTCGGGTTTGACGGAAGGAGCATCTGCAGCATGCTTGAGCCTGCGCTTACGACCCTGCGGGTTCCCAGAAGGGAAATGGGACGGCTTCTGGTCATGCTTCTTCTGCAGAAGATCGAGCTTCAGGGGCGGACGGCGGAACAGGTTACGGTGAGGCTGGAAATAGACGCTGAGCTTGTGGAGATGGACAGCGTGAAGGAATGCAGGGAAGGGTTGATAAATATAAATAATTTATAAACTGTATTGACAAATTTATGAATTTATTTTATGATAAATCACGAGTTGAGACATCATCAACCCAAACTGGTGCGGTTTGATCCGCACCAGTCCCCCCCTCTTTTATTTTATAACGAGTTCGTCGGGCTCCATCCCCGTTTCGATAACACCGTGGTCAGTCAGCATGATGGAGAATATGGAAAAAGACAGCGCGTATCTTTTCCCTTCAGGGAGATCGGTACGCGCTGTTTCTTTATGCCATGCCATAATTTTTTTGCCATATTTTTTATGCCATATCCCTTTTTGGCCGGGCTGTGCTTCCGGGCGGTTTCCGGATCAGAAACCGCAGTGCTTTTCCAGGCTGGAGCACAGCTGGGACAGCCAGGGGGCGTCTACGCCTTCGATTTCGCCCCTGTCACAGGAGGCCGCGATGGAAGGGTCGACGGGAAGCCGGGATACAGAGGAAATGCCGTGCTTTCCGGCGATCTCTTCAATATGGCTTTCTCCGAAGATGCTGTGCCTGCTGCCGCAGTCGGGGCATTGATAGTAGGACATGTTCTCCACAATGCCAAGGACCGGAACGTTCATCATCTCTGCCATGCGTACTGCCTTCTCCACGATCATGGAAACCAGCTCCTGGGGAGAAGTTACTACGATGATGCCCTTGACCGGAATGGACTGAAATACGGTCAGGGGCACGTCCCCTGTTCCGGGAGGCATATCCACAAACATGAAGTCCACATCCGTCCAGATCACATCCGTCCAGAACTGGCTTACCGCTCCGGCTATGACAGGGCCGCGCCAGAGAACCGGGTCGGTGTCGTTGTCAAGCAGGAGATTGATGGACATGAGATCCACGCCAAGCCTGGATTTTGCCGGAAGAAGCCCGTATTCATTGGCATAAGCTTTTTGATGGACGCCGAAGGCCTTCGGAATGGAAGGGCCTGTGATATCCGCATCCAGGACTGCCGTATGGTAGCCTTTTTTCTGCATGGAAGAAGCGAGCAGGGAGGTGACAAGGGATTTGCCTACTCCGCCCTTGCCGCTGACTACGGCGATCACGTTTTTGATGGAAGACAGTTCATGGGGATTTTTCAGCATGCTCTTCGGATCCCGGTCCGCGCATGCTTCATGGCAGGTCTCGCAGTTGTGGGTACAGTTTTCACTCATTTTCTTCAGATTCCTTTCCTTGTGTCAGTTGTCCGGCATGGATCGTCCGCCGTCTGCCAAACGGACATTCGCCCGTCCGGCAGCGTGCCGTGCCGTCGCAGAGACGGTAATTGCCGCCCTCGATGATGAGAGGCTTTCCGTTCACCAGGCAGTCCGCTGATTTACGGCGCGCTTCGTTATAGATCATCTGTACCGTGGAACGGGCGATGCGCATCTGCCTGGCGCATTCCTCCTGGGTACAGCCTTCCAGGTCGATCAGGCGGATCGTCTCATATTCATCTACGGTCATCCGGACTGGCGGACGCGGCTGCGCTTCTTCAGACAGCGGCCCGAACCTGCAGGCCTTTGGCATGCAGCAGACGTTTCGTTCCTTTGATGGACGCGGCATGATAACAGCACCTCTTTTTCTTTTCCAATTATACAATATTGTTGGCATATGTCAATAACCGCCAGCG
>DWUW01000357.1 GCA_019120525.1 Candidatus Eisenbergiella stercorigallinarum
ACCGAAAGCATCCGTTGTTTTTCATCTTATCCCACTGGTCATAAAATGTCACTATCTTTTTGGACTGTCTTTTTATGATCCTTTTCCCTCATCGGAACCGATATCCAAGGAAGCCGCAGCCTCTTGCGTTATTTTCTCCGACTCCCGTTCCCAGCGCCATATACAGAAGCTCCTGGGCCGTATCGTTTCCGGCGGCTGTCAGGCATACCTTGTCCCCCAGCAGCGCGATATCGTTCTGTGCCACCCGGACGGGCTTGCGGTTCATAAATTCCAGCCTCCGGAACAGGGGAAAATCGCCGGACAGTCTTTTGTGCTGGAAAAAGCTGTATTTGCGGATCAGGTTTGCCCTCAGCCGTTCCTCAAATTCATCCTCGCACATCTGGTTCCTCCAGTATCCCTGCTTTGTCTTTACCACCACAGGGGTCAGCGTATGCACCCGCTCCAGGACGTATCTGGGGATCAGCCTCAGCTCTCCGCCCAGCACCTGAAGGCAGCCGTTCCCCTGTCCCGGAAGCCTGCGGATAAAAAATTCAGCCAGTTCCTGGCTGATGGTGCGGATCCGGACCGTATATATCTTTCCTGCCATATAGATATGTTCCGCTTCCAGCGGATAGGGCTGATCAAAGGTATAGGGGCAGAAAATCGGACTTCCCTGCCCGTCCGGCTCCCCTTTTCTCTCCTGCAGGACACGGTCCAGCAGCCGGGCGGTCTGTTCGGAAACCTCTCCCGCGGAAACGGATACCAGAAATCCTATCTGAAGCGGCAGTTCAAAAACCAGCATAATAGAAACCCTCCCTCATCGGTCTGCAAAAAAGACGCGGCGGGCGTCTCTCTTACAAGCTGTCATTTATCATCAGAAAACACGATGTGTTGCGGTTCATTCCCGTTCACTTCATCAATAAGAAAAAAAGAGGATCTTATCCCAAAAGCAGAACAGATGCCCTGTAACCAGAAGCAGAAGAAATGGAATATAGATTTGGACACAAATGTATTTTAATACTTTTATGTATTACTGTCCATGTAAAAATATATTTTCGTCCACATGATGCAGAAAGAACATGGGGAGCTTTCCGTCCGCTTCCTCTGTTTTCGTGAATTTCAACAAAAAAATGTGACTTTCTGACAATACCCCATTGCCCAATACCAGAAAACAGTTTAATATATATCTATCAGACAACTGTCAAGTAATGAAAAGGAGGAAATCCCTATGGCGAACATGGAGATCGAAGAACGGCAGCCTCTTACAGAGGAATATCTGAAAAAGATGGATGCCTACTGGCGCGCCGCCAACTACCTCGGCGCAGCGCAGCTTTACCTGCTGGACAACCCCCTTCTGCGCGAGCCCCTTACCCTGGAGCACGTGAAGAAAAAAATCGTGGGGCACTGGGGAACCGTCCCGGGGCAGAATTTTATTTATGTACATCTGAACCGTGTCATTAAGAAATATGACCAGGATATGATCCTGATATCCGGTCCCGGCCACGGCGGCAATTTCTTCGTGGCAAATACCTATCTGGAGGGTACCTACAGCGAGGTGTATCCCAACATCGGAGAAGATATGGACGGCCTGAAGAAGCTGTGCAAGCAGTTCTCCTTCCCCGGCGGCATCTCCAGCCATGTGGCCCCCGAGACTCCCGGCTCCATCAACGAGGGCGGCGAGCTCGGTTATTCCCTGGCCCATTCCTTCGGAGCGGTATTCGATAATCCCGATCTGGTAGCCGCCTGTATCGTGGGCGACGGCGAGGCGGAGACAGGCCCTCTTGCCACCTCCTGGCAGTGCAATAAGTTCCTGAATCCGGAAACCGACGGAGCCGTGCTTCCGATCCTGCACTTAAACGGATATAAGATCAGCAATCCTACGGTATTCGCCCGCAATACCCATGAAGAAATGGAGCATTTCTTCGATGGCTGCGGCTGGAAGCCTTATTTCGTGGAAGGCGACGTTCCCATGGAAATGCACCGCAAGATGGCGGAAGCGCTGGACGCTGCCATGGACGATATCAAGGCCATCCAGAAAAACGCAAGAGAAAACCATGACGCCACCAGACCGAAATGGCCCATGATCATCCTGCGTACGCCCAAGGGATGGACCGGCCCCAAGGTGGTGGACGGCAAGCAGATCGAAGGCTCCTTCCGCGCCCATCAGGTTCCGATCATGATGGACCAGCCCGAGCACCTCGATATGCTCAGGGACTGGCTGATGAGCTATCATCCGGAAGAGCTTTTTGACGAAAACGGCAGGCTGATCCCCGAGCTGAAGGCCCTGGCTCCCGAAGGGGACAGAAGGATCGGCTCCAATCCCCATGCCAATGGCGGAAAGCTGCTGCGCGACCTGCGCATGCCCGATTTCCGCAAATACGGCATCGACGTTCCCGCTCCCGGCTCCGTGGAATCCCAGGATATGGTCGTTCTCGGCGGCTTTGTCCGTGATATCTTCAGGCTGAACAGGGACGCCCGCAATTTCCGTATCTTCGGGCCCGACGAGACCATGTCCAACCGTCTTGGCAAGGTCTTTGAAGAGACCAACCGCGACTGGAACAACGAGCTTCTGGATACGGACGAGTTCCTGGCCCATGACGGCCGCGTGATGGACTCCTTCCTCAGCGAGCATATGTGCGAGGGCTGGCTGGAAGGTTATCTTCTCACGGGACGCCACGGCTTCTTCGCGAGCTATGAAGCGTTTATCCGCGTGGTGGATTCCATGTGCGCCCAGCACGCGAAATGGCTGAAGGTCTGCAACCAGCTTCCCTGGAGACAGTCCATCGCTTCCCTGAACCTGATCCTGTCCTCCAACGTATGGCAGCAGGACCACAATGGCTTCACCCATCAGGATCCCGGCTTCCTGGACCATATCTCCAATAAGAAGGCAGACGTGGTACGCCTGTATCTGCCTCCGGACACCAACTGCCTGCTGTCCTGCTTCGATCACTGCATCCGCAGCAGGAACTATGTGAATGTCCTTGTGACCAGCAAGCATCCCAGGCCTCAG
>DWUW01000038.1 GCA_019120525.1 Candidatus Eisenbergiella stercorigallinarum
ACCCATGAAGAACCAGTGCTCCGCCCGGTGGGAGGAAGCGCCGTTTACCAGGCCATGCTTATGAAAGGCTTCGCACAGCTCTCCCAGGGTATCCCGCTTCGGCCCCATCTCGGCCGCGTTCCAATGGGAAAGTTCACTTTTATACATCTGGAAGCCGTCATGATGCTCCGCTACGGGCACCACATATTTCGCTCCCGCCTCTTCAAACAGCTGCGCCCACTCCTCCGCGTTGAACTTTTCCGCTTTAAACAGGGGAATAAAATCCTTGTAGCCGAAATCCTTATGGGGACCGTAGGTTTTCACATGATGCTCAAACTCCGGAGAACCCTGAATGTACATATTTCTGGAATACCACTCGCTTCCGAACGCGGGCACGCTGTAGACGCCCCAGTGGATGAAAATACCGAATTTCCCATTCCGGAACCACTTCGGCAGGGGATGGGCGCTTAAGGAATTCCAGTCGTCTTTGTAGGGGCCGCGCGCGATTACCTCGTCGATCTGTTTCAGATATTCCTTCATGTCTTTCATCAGTCCGTCACCACCCCCTTCTGCAGCATGATATTGGCGTAAAGCGCCGTTTCTCCCGTAGCGATGATGGCATAGGCCTTCTTCGCTTCTTCATAAAAAGTAAAACGCTCGATCTGCCCGATGGCCGCCTTTCCTCTGGGCTCATATTTTTCTTCGATCTTTTCATAGACCTCCCAGATGGGCGTTTCCACGTCGTCCCCCGGCATGACCTGCATCAGATTAAACGGCTTTTCCACATAGGTATCCAGCGGAAAAAGCTGCAGGATGGCATCCAGAATCTCCGGAATGCCGTGTCCGTCCATGCGGATCACCTTTGCGTTCTTTCCCATGGATTCCGCCGGAAAGTTTCCGTCCGCGATCACGATCCGGTCGCTGTGGCCCATCTCGCACAAAACCTTTAACAGCTCCGGAGATATGATTTTCGGTATTCCCTTCAGCATATGTTTTCCCTCCTGACAGGCCGCGCGGCCTTTCCCGAACCGCGCGGCCCTTTTCCTTCCTGTAAAATTTTTCCTGTCAATTTGAGACCGACAGGCGGTTCCTGTTTCCGAAAGCTTTTAACGGGTAATGGTGCCGTCCACATCCCACAGATCCTCCCAGCCCTTCGCGCCGGGCCAGAGGAACACCTGCCCTTTTACCAGCCTGCAGTTTTTATCGGCCAGACGGATGGTCTCCATTTCCTCATCGGTCAGCGGATCCTCGGTGGCGCATTTCAGGTTGCTGATGTACTGCGGCTCCTTCACAGAAAACGGAATCGGCACCTGTCCTCTCTGCACCGCCCATTTCAGGCAGATCAGCGCGGGATGGACATTGTGGCGTTTTGCGATTTCCACAATTTCCGGCATCTGGGTATCCGCCACATCCTCCGCCGTCCGGTCGCGTTCCGGGCGGGAAGGGGATCCGATGGGGCAGTATCCCACCGGAAGGATGTCATGCTCCTTCGCATATGCAAACAGCTCCGGCTGCTGGAATCCGGGATGCAGCTCCATCTCCAGGGCCGCAGGTTTGATGCGGCACAAAGGCAGGACGGCCTCCAGCTTGGGGATCGTCATATTGGACATGCCGATGTATCTGACCTTTCCTTCGTCCACCAGCCGCTCGCACTGTCTCCAGGTCGTCATGAATTCCTCCAGGTTGAAGGGTCTGGAGTCCGGATTGCGGGAATCCCCGTCGCAGCCCGGCGCATGATAATTGGGAAAAGGCCAGTGCACGAAATACAGGTCGATATAGGACAGCTTCAGGTCCTTCAGGCTCTTTTCACAGGACTCAATGACCTTTCCTTCGGCGTGCATGTCATTCCACACCTTGGAAGTGATGAAAAGCTCCTCCCGCTTCACCACACCCTCCTGCATGACGCGCTCCAGGGCGTCTCCGATCTTATCCTCATTCATATAGACGGAAGCGCAGTCGATCAGACGGTAGCCCGCCCGAATGCCGCCGTAAACAGCCTCTGCGATCTGATCCGCCCCATATTTGTCGCTTCCGAAGGTTCCCATTCCAACCGCGGGAACCGTGGTTCCGTCATACAGCGTCCTGCGGGGAATGCTGCTCTGTTCTATGATCTCAGACATGGTTTTCTCTCCTCTTTTCTATTCCCGGCCCCGGCCGGTCTTGCGGAAAGCGCCGCAGGGTGCTTCCCTCCCCGGCCGGTTCTGCCGGAATGCTCCGGCGGACGGCCCGCCCGACGGCTTCAGTCGAATACCACCGCGACCTTGCCGCAGTTTCCGCCGGCCATCAGCGCATAAGCCTCTCCTGCCTTTTCCAGCGGGAATTCGTGGGTGATCAGATCCTCCGGATGGATGCCCCAGCGTACCAGTCTCTCCACCAGTTCTTCCATTCTCCACAGAGAGGTCACCCAGGAGCCATAAATGGTCTTCTGTCCGTGAATGATGTCCGGGCTGGGATTGAAGGTGCAGGTGCCGCCCTCTCCTACGAAGGCAATCTTGCCCCATTCTCTGGTAGCGCGGATGGCAAGCTGCCGTCCCGGATCGCTGGCGCTGGCGTCGATGGCACGTTCTACGCCGTGACCGTTCGTCACCTTCATGATCCCTTCCATGGCCTCATCGGGCGTGAACACATAATCCACCAGTCCCAGCTTCTTCGCCAGCTCCACACGATACTCGTTCATCTCCACACCGATGAGCATGTTGGCTCCCATGGCCTTTGCCAGCATCAGCGCAGCCAGGCCGACCGGGCCAAGTCCGGTCACCAGGACCGCATCGTTTCCGCAGATACCGATCTTCTCAATGGCTTCATACACCGTTCCGAAACCGCAAGCTACCTGCGCGCCATCCTTATAAGTCAGCTCGTCGGGAAGCGCGATCAGATCCTTCTCATCCGCCAGGATATAAGGCGCCATTCCGCCGTTTCTCTGCCAGCCGTACGCCTGGCGGAAGCGGCTCTTGCAGGAAATATAATAGCCTCTGCGGCAGTCGTTGCACACGCCGCAGCCGGAAATATGGTAAACGATCACCCGGTCGCCCTTCTTAAAGCGTCTCAGGCCTTCGCCTTCCTCCACGATCACGCCGCAGGGCTCATGACCTGCCACCATGCCGGGAATGTAGCCTTCCGGTCCTTTTCCCACATGTGCTCTGTAGATGCAGCGGATGTCGCTTCCGCAGATCGTCGTGGCCTTCGTCTGGATCAGCACCTGTCCATGACCCGGCTTCGGGATCTCAAACTCCTTCATCTCCACCGTGCTGTTTCCCGGAAGCGTAGCTCCCCGCATTCTCATTTTTTCCATTTCTTCCCCTTTCCGCTGCCGCAGGCAGCATTAAAATCGTTAGGAATTGAGCGTAAGCTCAATTCCCAGGAGAAAATCTCTGATTTTCTCCGCCTTTCCCGCTGCCGCCGAATGGCGGCACTGATTTCCCTGTCTCTTTGTATCTTCATTATAAATTTCCCCTCTGAAAAGGATAAGAGAAACTTTTGACAACTTGTCTTTTTTTATGTCGCATCAGCGCAGGTTTTAACATGTCTGTATGGCATAAAAATGCCCTCTGCCATGGAGATTCATATTCTCTCAATAACAGAGGGGAAATAAAGCGACTGCGGCCGCCACATATTCGCACTGATGCGGTTAGCTGACCGTTGCCCGGATGAGAATCCGTATTCTTCACAACAACACTTTCTCATACAGCCTGACAAACTCTGATTTTTGCAATATCATCCGCCAGACTTACTTTCAGATTTCTGATGTCGATGTCATTCTGCATATCCAGGAAATATTTATCAGAAACCCCAAAAAATTTAGCCAGCCGCAAAGATGTATCAGCGGTAACCTTTCTGCGGTCATGCAAAATATCCTGGATTCTTGACACCGGAACATGAATTTCCTGAGCCAGCTTATATGCTGATATGTTCATCGGTTCCATGAATTCTTCCCGTAAAATCTCTCCTATCGTAGGAGTAATAATATAATCAGCCATCGGAAACCTCCTCTCCACCCGTACTGTTCCTTTTGGGGACTTTCAGAGTATTTCATCTTAGTTTACCCGCTTTTTACTATCATATGCCTGATTTCCATCAACGCGCAATGGACAAAATAACACCCAACTAATGATAATCAACAATTTCAACATTGAAGAAGTCATTCTCCTCAACATTAAAACACACCCTGTACTGGTCATTGATTCTAATGCTGTATTGTCCGCCCCGGTCTCCCTGTAAAAGTTCAAGACGATTTGCCGGCGGCACACGCAGATCCTCCAGACATCCTGCATTATCTATCATGATCAGCTTTCGTAATGCGACACGTTGTATCGATTGTGGAAGTTTTTTAGAAAAGATCTGATTATAAACCTTCTCTGTCTCTTTATCTGCAAAGCTTTTTATCATATCTTTATTGTACCTTCTTTGCGTGTATATGTCAATCGGGCAGATTTATTTCTGATGGCAGAACTTTAATGCATCCGGTCATTCCACTCGCTACACGATAAGACGAGCACTGCAATGGACCGGATGCTTTCCGCATTTTTTCCTGCCGTGCTCCGGCTCCCGCTTTCCTGTTGCGCATTGGCCCAAACAGAATTATACTGTGAATATCAAAAAGGAGGCCCCGTCATGTGGACAGACTACAAGGACGCAGATATTCATTTTACCATAGCGGACACCCGCTTTCATACGTTGAATTTTGTCTATGAAAGGTTTGAGCGCTCCATTCCCAGCCATTCCCACGGAAACGGCAGCTATGAGATCCACTATATTCCGCAGGGCCGCGGGCGGGCGCTCATAGACGGCGTTTATCATGAGGTCATCCCCGGCACCCTCTATGTCACCGGGCCACATGTGGAGCACGCGCAGAGTCCGCTTCTGGAGGATCCCATGTGCGAATACTGCATTTATCTGAAAACGGAAAAAAGGCGGAGAAGCGCTTCCTCCTTTTCCGCAGGAGAAGCGGAGCTGCTCTCCGTCTTTGAAAACACCCCTTTCTGGTTCGGTCAGGATACGCAGAAGGCCGGGGCGCTGATGATGGAAATTTTTGAAGAGCTGCAGAGCCGGAGGACGGGCTGCATTTTTCAGGTGGAAGCGCTGCTGCGTCAGCTTCTGGTCAGTTTGGTGCGCAATTATGAGGATTATGAAAATCATGAAAAAAACGGCCGTCCGAAAGCAGCAGGTCTTTCCGCAGCTTCGGACAAAACCGCTTTTATCATTGAAGAATATTTCCTTTACGAGTACAGGGACCTGTCTCTGGAGGACCTGGCCGCCAGGCTCGGTCTGGGCACCCGTCAGACGGAGCGGCTGCTTCAGCGCCAGTACGGCAAGACCTTCCTCCAGAAAAAAGCGGAGGCCCGCATGTCCGCCGCGGCCATCCTGCTCTCCGATCCCTCCCGGAGCATCACCTCCGTGGCGGAGGATCTGGGCTATTCCTCCATCGAGCATTTTTCCTCCGCCTTTAAAAACTATTACCGCATCAGTCCCAGACAGTACCGGAAGGAGGGCGTCTACCACAGCTTCCCGGACAGAAGGGAAAGCGGCTGAACAAACCGGTCAAAAATCCCTTCCTCCGAAACGCCGGCGTCCAGACTGCCGATGGTGTCGTTCCACAGGCAGTAAATGGCACCCGCAGTCCGCGGCGACCATGCCGGAAGCACCTGGGTCTGCCCGCCCATGGGATATTCATTGGGCTCCCAGTCCGAAAGGGCTTCCAGGTCCAGAGAATCGTAGCCGCCGCCTGGAATGATGTACAGGCTGCTGTTCAGGGAATTGATGACCGTATAGCCCGCCCGCCAGGTTTTCTGCGGGTCCGCCCACTGAGAGCTCCAGACCTGTACCTGAATCTGTTCCGGAGAAACTGCTCCCTCCTCTTTTCCGTTCCACAGGCCGTAGGCAGACTGTCCTTCCTGTGCGGCTTTCCCATTCGCCTGCTCAATCAGGCTCAGGCTTCCCCACATCCGGACGGTGCGCCCGCTTTCCGTTACCAGGCTGATCAGTTTCCGCATATAGGCCTTATAATCCTGCGCATTTCCGAAATACTCATCCATGCCGATATGGACGGTTCCTCCTTCGGCAAAAACCGGATCCTCCCCGTCCAGATACTCTTTCCAGAGCCCCTCGATCAGTGAAATGGTCTTTTCCGAGGAAAGATCGAGCTGATCCACATTTTCCGGCTCGTCCGCCAGCGCGGTCTCCGGGAACACCTTCGTGATAGCAAGGCTGTGCGCCGGCGTGTCGATCTCCGGCACCACCTCCACGCCCAGACCGGCTGCCCACTCGGTAAATTCCTTCCATTCTTCTTTGGTAAAGGCTCCGTCCCGGGAGGTAATGTTCTCCCCTTTTTCATTCTGCAGGGAGGATTCCAGCCGGAAGCCGGAATAGGCGGTAAAAGCGTCCGCAATGCTGTCGTTTTTCCCGCTGGTGGACAGGATCTCGTTATCATTCAGATGCACGCTCAGCGTGTTCATCTTCTTCGCGGAAAGCTCCAGCACCATCTCCCGGAGCATCTCCATGGAAACCATTCTTCTTCCGATATCGATGGAAAAGCCCCGGACAGAATAGCGCGGATAGTCCCGGATGACGCCGCAGGGAAGCCCGTTTGTTTCCGCGCCTTCTGTTCCTGCCCCTGCCGTTCCCGTCTCTGCCGTTCCTGTGGCTTCCGCTCCTGCCCCTTTCGTTTCCAGAAGCTGGCAGAGCGTGTTCACGCCCCAGATCAGGCCGTTCTTCTCCTGCGCCAGCAGAATGACGCCGTCCGGGCGGATTTCGCACAAATAGCCCTCATTTCCGAGTCCCAGCTCCCCCGGTGCGGTTCCAAGGTAAATATCTCCCTCCCGTATCTCCGCCTTCGTTCCGGGAACGATCCGCACCTCTCCTCCGGCAGAATCCGGCCCGCCCGCCGCGGCGGAAAGCGATGCCTGCAGGGACGAAAGCGCCTCCGAAGCTTCCTCCTGCCATGTTTCATCCACCAGGATTCTTCCTCCATCTCCCGGAAAAAAGCGGCCGCTTCCGCCGCGCCATTCCGCCGCCTCTGGCGTAAGGGATGGCCGGGGATTTTCCGAAAGCGTTTCCTCTTCCGTCTCCGTCCCGTTTCCGGAGGCTTCCGCAGCCTCAATAGTTCCGAACGGTTCCGGGAACCCGGCCGCTTCCGCCGCAGCTGTCAGCTCCGCCGCCGGAACCGTCACCCGATAGCCCGGCGTTTCCTCCGACGCGCCGTTCCGGGTGAGAAGGAAGCCCACTTCCACCTCCTTTTCCTCCACCGTGGGATAAACCGTGCCGTCCGGCCCGATCACCTGCTCATAATCCGCTCCCGCGATTTCGATTTCCACATCCTCCGGCACCGCAGGAAGGACCAGATGGCGGCTGCCGTCCTCCCGTATTTCTATCGTAAGTTCCCCCAGCGAATAACTTAACGGAACCTCCTCATACAGCTCCGCCTCCAGCAGGGAAACATTCTGGTAATAAAGGTACTGGTTTGCCTCGCTGTCGGACACATCCGTAGTACGGATGCGGAAATACTGCCCCGGAGCCGGATTGTCCAGCACGATACACTGCTCGTTCGCTTCCGGGCTTTCCGTGATTTCCGCGGCCGTCACCCAGTTCTTTCCGTCCCGGGAGCTTTCCAGCACGAAGCCCTCCACGTTCAGCCTCTCCCAGTACAGCCGCACGAAGGAAACCTGTTTTTCTTCCGCGAATGTAAACATCAGCCAGTGGACAGGCTGCCCCGCTTCATTGGCGGAGGACCAGCGGCTGGCTGCATCGGTCCGGTTCCCGTCCGCCGCCTTTTCCGGCGAAAACGCTTCCGTCTCCGCGCTGTCCGCCGTCACCGACACGCCCTCCTGCATGGCGAGATTGACAAGCCCTTCTCCCGTCACGCTTCCGGCCGGAAAGGCATCCGCAGGCAAGACACCCGCATCTTCCGCGCCTGCGCCGTTCTTCTTCGGATCGTCCCCGTCAAGGAAAAGCCCTGCCGCCGCCAAAAACAGAAGGGTGAGCAAAAGCAGCCGGAAGCAGCCAAAACGGCCGGGACGCAGGGCAGCGCTTCTCTTTTTCCTGATTTTTCCAACGTCCCCCATGTGCTCCCCTTCCGCCTTCAAACGCCGCTTTCGCATGTATTTTCCTCTCTTTACGGTCAATACTCGATTCCTTCCCTTGCGCCGATCCCTCTGTCAAAGGGATGTCTGACGCACTCCATTCTGGTCACATAATCCGCGCAGTCCGCAAGCCATTTCTGCGGGTCCCTTCCCGTACAGACAATCTCCGGAAAATACGGCTTGTCGTCCGTTCGGCTCAGAAGCCTTTTCAGGCATGCTTCGTCCAGCAGCTTCCAGTTTATGGGATAGGTCACCTCGTCCAGCACGATCACATCCGCCTCCCCGGCCATCGTCCGTGCCAGCGCCTGTTCCAGAAGCGCATTATGAATCCGGGTCAGCTCCGCCTTCTGTTCCTCCGCCATCTGAAAATAGAACCCGAAATCCTTTTCGCTTCTTAAAATCTCAATGCCCGGCAGTTGATCCAGCGCATGAAGCTCTCCCGTGTCCCTTCCTTTCATGAACTGCAGAAAAGTCACCCGCTTCCCCGCGCCCGCGGCCCGCACCGAAAGTCCGACGGCCGCCGTGGTTTTTCCCTTTCCCTCTCCCGTATATAAATGTATCAGACCTTTTTCCATTCTTTCCTCCATTCCTTCTGCAATACGTCAATGAAACTCTGAAGGCTGCAAATCTGTATTGGGGAAAGCATCATCCACCGTCTTTTCCCTGTTTCCATACCTCTCACCGGATGTGTATCTTTCACAGGATTCACGTCTGACGCAATCTGCGCAGATATCCGCACAGGTTTCCGGCTCCCTGTCGGAAAGCACGATTCTGTATGCCACGCTCTGCCTGGGAATCAGCACAAAGCCGGGGTGCA
>DWUW01000358.1 GCA_019120525.1 Candidatus Eisenbergiella stercorigallinarum
CGGATCCAACTCCGGAAAATGCCATTCTGATCCGTATTTTTCTTGGCGTGATACGGTTAGAAGATCAAAAATTCTGTTTCTAACCGTACCGGGGTGCCTAAAAGTACGGTTCCAGATGAGGAAATCAGGTATTGAACCGTGCTGCTGTCGAAAAAGTGACAAAAAAGTACGGTTAAGAATCGAAAAATCCTTTTTTTAACCGTCACTCATGAAATTTTGTACGGATATAACCTGATTCTTCTGTTTTTTTATCCGTATATGAGTGGAATAGGGCAAGATAAGGCCCTGTGGAACGTTTTTATGAAATCCGTGGAAGCTGCCTCCGAAACTCCTGCCCTCAAAAAGCAACAAACGGGCGATCATATCCCTCTTTGACGCCATTTTATGGCTTCTTTTGAAATCTTTACTGAATGAGGCCCGGACCAGGTCCGGGCCTCCTCCTCTTTCCTACTCAGATCATTCCGACCAGATATCCCTGCTTCCCGTCTCTCAGGAATACCGGCAGGGTTTCCAGCGGGGCTTCCATATCCACCCAGCGGCCGCCCTCGTATTCCTTTCCGGTTCCCGCGTGGATCCAGCGGGCTCCATTCGGAAGGTATACCCTGCGGCCCGTCTCCTTTTCGTGGCAGATGGGCGCTACCAGGATGTCCGGGCCGTACATGTAGGCGTCCTGGATGTCCCAGCACTCCCGGTCGGCCGGGAATTCGTAGAACATGGGCCGGATGACCGGCGTGCCCTTTTCGTGGGCCTCCTGCATCAGGCTTCTGGTATAGTCTCTCATTTTCTCACGGATCCCGATGAATTTCACCAGGATGGGATAAACCTCTTCCCCGAAGCTCCACACCTCGTTGGGCGCTCCGGTCCATTCCCGCACCTCTCCGGCCTTGTTGACGATCTGCTCGTGCGGGTTGCGGCTTCCGTGGATGCGCATCACCGGGCAGAAGGTGCCGAACTGGAACCAGCGCACCAGAAGCTCGCGGAAGGCCGGATCCTCGATGTTCCCGTTGTGGAAGCCTCCGATGTCCGTGGTCCACCAAGGGATGCCGCAGATACCCATGTGGAGGCCGGCGCAGATCTGCTTGCGGAAGTCCTCATAGGTGGACATGATGTCGCCGGACCATACCAGCGCGCCGTAGCGCTGGCTTCCCACCCAGGCGCAGCGGATCAGGTTCACGACATCCTCCTGGCCGTTCTGTTTCTGCCCCTCGTAGACCGCGCGGGCGTACTCCCTGGGATAGATGTTCCCAACCTTCACGGCAGGCCCCGCCGCATAGGAATACATGTCATGGTCATAGGTGCCGAATTCCGGCTCAGCCTCGTCCAGCCAGAAGGTGCGGATTCCCATATCCGCGTAGTTCTTTTTCAGCTTGTCCCACAGATACTGCCTGGTGCGCGGGTTGGTGGCGTCCATGAAAATGTTGTTGCCGTGGAAGAGCATCTGCACGTCGATGCCGTAGTTGGTCTTCACCAGCAGGCCCTTCTGCTTCATCTCCTCATAATTTTCACTCCGCACATCCACCTGCGGCCAGACGGAAACCATGGTCTCGATCCCCATCTCATGCAGCTCCTTCACCATGGCGGCCGGATCCGGGAAATATTCCTCGTCAAACCGCCAGTCCCCGCAGCGGGGCCAGTGGTAATAGTCGATGACGATCACGTCGATGGGGATCCCGCGCTTCTTATATTCCCTCGCCACCTCCAGGACCTCTTCCTGGCTGTAATAGCGCAGCTTGCACTGCCAGAAGCCCAGGCCGTACTCCGGCATCATCGGGCTCGTTCCGGTGACCTGCGCGTACTGCTCTTCGATCTCGGCCGGGCTGTCCCCCGCGCAGATCCAGTAATCCATCTGGTCCGTGGACCTGGCCACCCATTCCGTGGTGTTGGTCCCGAAATGCACCTCGCCGATGGCCGCGTTGTGCCACAGGAAGCCGTAGCCCTTATCGGACAGATAAAAAGGAACGCTGGCCTGGGAATTGCGGTGCGCCAGCTCCAGGTTGCAGCCCTTCAGATTGAAAACCTCCTGCTGGTACTGCCCCATCCCGTAGATCTTTTCCTCCGGGTCGGATTCAAAGCTCACCTTCAGCTCATAAGAGCCGCCCGGAAGCGGACGGAAGTACCTCGCCTTCCGGATCAGCGCGCCGCCGTTGGAGATCTCCCGCAGCAGCAGCTTCCCTTCCTGGTTGTAATAGCCGATCTGCAGGGTATTCCCCCAGCCGTCGACCACAAGCTTCGCCGTCAGCTTCCCGTTCGTGATGGAAGCGCTCCTCTCCTCCATGGAAATGCTGACCTCCCCATGAGGCGCTTCCAGAAGGGCTACGCTTCCCTCCTTCAGCTCCCCGGCAAAGACCGACCTGGCCCGCAGGCCGTTTTCTCCCCAGGGCGTCAGGGAAAGCAGCTCCCCGTTCCCCCGAAACAACAGACTGTCCCCGTCTCTTTCAAAAAATTGTAACATTTCTTCCTCCTTCCTGCCGCGAAGCGGCACTGAATTTCATAGAAGAACGGCGCAAGCCGTTCTTTGGCACGAACGCAGTTCGTGCCGCTTACTGATACCACTGTGCCTGGGCCTGCCACAGCCCGGCGTATTCTCCCCCTTCTTCAGAAAGGAGCCGCTCGTGGCTCCCCTCCTGCACCAGCCTCCCCTGGGCGAAGACCGCGATGGTGTCGCAGAAGCGGCAGGAGGAAAGGCGGTGGGAGATATAGACCGCGCCCTTTTCCTCCACCATCTCCCGGAAGCCGGAATAGATCTCCGCCTCCGCCAGCGGATCCAGGGCCGCCGTGGGCTCGTCCAGGATCACGAAGGGCGCGTTTTTGTACAGGGCGCGGGCGATGGCGATCTTCTGCGCCTCGCCCCCGGAGATGTTCACCCCGTCCTTTTCCACCGTGTACAGCGGCTGCTTTAAGCCCTTGGGCTGTCTCTTCGCCCAGTCCCCGATCCCCGCCTGGTCCAGGCAGGCCTGCACCCGCTTCTCATCGTAGCGCATGGACGCGGCCACATTTTCTCCCAGCGGCAGGGCGAAGATCTGGAAATCCTGGAAGACCACCGCGAACAGCCGCTGGTATTCCTCATACCGGTATTCCCGGATGTCCCGCCCGTTTAACAGGATCCTTCCCTCCGTGGGGTCGTACAGGCGGCATAACAGCTTGATGAAAGTGGTCTTGCCGCTTCCATTCCTGCCGACCACCGCGAAGTGCTGCCCTTTTTTCAGGCGGATGTTCAGGTTCCGGAGCGCCCATTCTTCCGACCCCGGATAGCGGAAGCTCACGTTTTCAAAGACGATCTCCCAGCTTCCGCCTTCCGGCACCGGCTCTGTCCCGTCCTGATGGTGGCGGTATTTCAGGGGATCCTTTCCCTCTCCGATGAAATCCAGGTACTCCTGGCAGTGCGGCCCCTGCATCCGGATGTGCTGCAGGGAATAGACCAGCACGCGGATGCCCTCCGAAAGCCGGGTGACCGCTCCCACATACTGGACCACGGCCCCCACGCTGAAGATCCCGGCCAGGGCCCTCGCCCCGACCACCAGGTAAGCCAGGCAGACCACCGCCTGGGAGGCGGCTCCCTTCACCCCGTTGGAGACGGCATGAAGCCCCGCCCGCGCCCGGGACAGCTTCCGGATCGTTTCCTGGTTTTTCTGGCGCTCCTTCCAGATCATCTTCTTCTGCGCGTACAGGCGCACATCCTTGGCCCCGCGGCTTTCCTCGATATACTGATCCAGATAGTTGCGCTTCCGGAATTCCTCCGCCAGATCCTCCAGCGCGCTTTCCTTCAGCTCATAGAGCCGCCCTTCGGAACGGATGCCGTACCAGGAGGAGCCGGCCACGAACAGCACCATCAGGATGGTCCCCCAGGGGATCCCCTCCCCCTTCACGGGAAGGAAGACCGGCCAGGCGAGCGCCAGGGAGGCTGCGGTGATGGTGATCCCCTGCGCCAGCGTCATCAGCACCCCTGGCACCTCCCAGGGGCCGTACCAGAACATGTTCGTGGAGCGCTCGATCCGCTCCCTGGCAAGCCCGATGTCCGGCTTCTCCAGCTCCTCATAATCCGCCCGCATCATCACCCGGCTCATCTCCTGGTAAAGCTGCCAGTACAGGGTGACCCCTTCCACACTGTTGCTGCAGGCGGCAAAACGCTCCAGCAGATAGATGCCGTAATTGCAGCCCACCGCCGCCAGGATCCAGCCAACAACCGTCCCTCTGTCCGCTCCCGCGGCGAGCACGTCCAGGATCCGGGCTGAAAAGAACAGCGCCACAAAGGGCTGCAGGGTGAGCAAAAACTGATCTCCCACAAAAGCGGGGATGTTCCTCCAGTCCATCCGGAAGATCACCCGCGCCGTATGCAGCACGATCCGAAAGCTCTGAAAAAAGGTTTTCATGCGAAGCTCACCTCCCCTCCCGCTTCCTCCGGGTGTTCCTTATAATAGCGGCTCTGTACCGCAAAGGCCTGCGCGTACTTCCCGCCCGCCCCGATCAGCTGCTCATGGGTCCCCGTCTCCGCGATCCGCCCGTCCTCCAGGAAAAAGATCCGGTCGCAGAAGCGGGTGCTCGCCAGCCGGTGGGAAATGAAGATGGAGGTGCTGCCCCGGGTCAGCTCCAGGTATTTCTGATACACGTTATTCTCGGAAATGGGATCCAGGGCCGCCGTGGGCTCGTCCAGCACCAGCACGGGAGCCTGCTTGTACAGCGCCCTTGCCAGAAGCAGCCGCTGCTGCTCCCCGCCGGAGAGGTTCACCGCCTGTTCGGAAAGCTCCTTGACTAACGGCGTATCCTCCTTCTCTGGAAGCCGCTGCACCCGCCCATACAGGTCCGCAAGCTCCAGGCACCGCTTCAGAAGCGCCCCGTCCTCCTCCCCCTTCGGGCAGCAGGAGACGTTTTCCCGGATGGACGCCGCAAAGGGCCAGATCTCCTGAAAAACGGTGGAAAACAGCCGGTAATACTCCCTTCGTTCAAACCGCCAGGAAGGGATCCCGTTGATGCGGATCTCCCCTGACGTGGGCTCCAGAAGGCCGCACAGCAGCTTGACGCAGGTGGTCTTTCCCGCCCCGTTCATCCCCACCAGCGCGATCCGCTCCCCGCCCCGGATGGAAAAGGACAGATCCCGGATGGTATCCTGTTCGCTGCCCGGATACCGGTAGCAGACGTGGCAAAACTCAATGCTGCAGGGAGAGCCGTCCCCGACAGCGGCACGGACCGGGACAGCCTCGCTTCCCTTTCGGAGCCTCTCGCTCCTATCCTGCATGTCCAGACAGCTTCTTAAGCTGTCCACGTCCCCCTTCATCATCCAGATCCGCATCATCTGCTCCACGATCTGGCGCACCCAGGTGGAAAAGCCCAGCACCGCGCCGATGTAGAGGACATAATCCGCCAGGCTGATGCTCCCCTCCGCCGTCATGGCCGTCAGGAAAAAATAGGCCGCAAGCTCCATCAGAATGCCCGCCCCCGCCGTGATCAGCGCGGACAGATAATTCTTTTTCTCCACCCGGATATAATCCTGCCGGATCTGTTTATGGAAAAGAGCGAACCGTTCCTCGATCCAGGGATACATCCCATAGATCCGGATGTCCTTCCCGGCCTTCGGGTCCGAAGAGGCATATTGCAGGTAGCCCATCCTGCGCACCCCGTCCCCCCAGTAATTCTGCCGTTTGCTCCGTTCCCTGTCCCCCAGGCCGGAAAAGCAGATGCTCACCACCGTACAGGCCACCATCAGAAACAGGAGCCAGGGCGGCAGCCTGCGCAGGATGGACAGATATAAAAGGAAACCGAAGATCCCGGAGCCAAGCAGGGTAAGGTTCATGGCCGTCTGGGGGATATATCTATTATACTGCCAGATGTAGCGCTGCGCCTCATTAAATTTTCCGGAGATCTCCTTATTTTCCAGATTTTCATAATCACAGTCCAGCTTTTTTTCCACGAGCAGGTCGTCGATCCCCTGGCTGAACCAGTCATGCTCCTCCTCCATCACCCCCGCCGCGTACTGCTCCAGGTAGCTGCAGGCGACGGCCAGAAGCCCCAGCGCCAGCACCGTCCCCATCAGCCGCGTCAGGCTGCCCTGCTCCGTGATCGCGGCCACCACCAGGTTTGGCAGCAGGATGCCGATGAACGGCAGCGCCACCTTCACCGGGATGCTCACCCACAGGAGCACAAAGGACCGGGGCGTATACCGCCTCAGCAGCCGCAGCAGAAATAACAGGTTCGGCCACAATCCGTAATGCTTTTGCTTTTCCATTTCTCCCTCCGTTCCCAGACTTTTTTTGTTCCTATTCCGGATAACGCGCGCCCCAGACGCTCTGGTTATTTCCCGCCGCGCTGAAGGTCATCACTTCCGTCCCGGCCTCGTCCTGCATCCGGCAGAACACGCCGCTGTAAGTAACGCCGTCACAGGAAAGCTTCATGTAGGCGGTCCCCTCCGTGCTCTCCCAGGTCCCTTCCACGCTTCCCGACACCGTGCCGTCCTTATTCAGCGTGACCAGCTGCGGCTGTGCGATCTCATCGCTGATCCCGATCCCCTGGTTGATGAAAAAATAGGTCCCGGCCATCTCTTCCATCCCGTACCCGGTTTCCGAAAGGGTCTCCCCCTTCGTGGTATAGGGGGCGAGCACCGGCCAGCCCTCCTCGTTGACAAAAACCTGCTTCACGCAGGGCTCATGATATTCCGTCCCGTGATCGAACCGGGAATGATAACACAGGTACTGCTTCCCGTCCTCATCCTGGAAGGCCGACTGCCCGCCGGTGGCCATGTAGGCATATTTGCAGCCCGGCATCTCATAATTCCCCGACAGCTTCAGGCCATACTTCGCGTGCACGGAAGCGATGGACGGAGCTTCCCCGTTCATGTCCACGTACTCCCCGTCCGGCGTCCGGCTGCGGAAAACCCGGATTTGGTAGCCTCCCGTCCGCTCCAGGCCGCCGTAGGAAACGTACAGATAATAATAGCCGCTCTTTTCATCATACTGGATATACGGCCCCTCGATGGAGATGTGCCCGCCGCCCAGGAGACGTTTGCCGAAGTAGGGATCCACATCGTTCTCCGGATCCGCCTCCGGATGGATCACCAGCCCCGTCGCCGGATCCAGCTCCAGCAGGAAGATGCCTCCCGACCAGGAGCCATAGACCATCCACAGCCTGCCCTCCGCGTCAAAAAAGGGCGCGGGATCGATGCAGTTGGGCCACAGGCTGTTGTTGTACTGCCCGCCGTTCAGATAGGAAAAGGCCTCCGTCTGGTCCACGTACTCATACACGTCCGTTTCCCCGATGTCCTGCGCGGTGAAGCCGGAATACAGAAGCGGCCCCTGATACACATAAGGCCCCTCCGGCGCGTCCGCCGTGGCGTAGCACAGGTTGGACTTGATATAGGTGGAGGAAACGCAGAAATACATCACATATTTTTCCATCTCTTCCAGATAGATCACATCCTCTGCCCACACCGCATAGGTCCCGTCCCCGTAATCCCCGGCATAGTCGAAGATCCCCAGCCCGTCCGCGAACAGGTTCTCAAACAGCGGGTTCGCGGGACTGTAGCCGTTGCCGATATAGGTCCAGGTCTGCAGGTCGTCGGAATAGGCCCCCGTCATGTGAGAGCCGAACAGATAGTACCTTCCGTCAAACACCTCTATGGACGGGTCGTGGATGCTCACCCCCGCGCCGTTCTCCGCCGTCCGGATTTCGGCAAGGAGGTCTTCGACATCCGGCTGCGCGGACGCTTCCGTCTCCGGCCGGGCCGTTTCGGATGCGTTAGTTACGTCGGCAGAACCGTCCTCCCCCATTGTTTCTGTCATGGTGTCTGGCTGGCCTGCCTCCGCCGTGCCGGACGGTTCAGCCCGGCCGCAGCCGGACAGGAGCAGGGCGGCGCTGAGAGCCGCCGCGAGAAAGATCTGCGGATACCGCTTACTGCTTCTTTTCATTTTCCTTCCTCCCCTCACGTTTCTTGATACAATCCAGCCTGCGCATCCCAAAGCTCTTTATATTTCCCGTCATATCCTAGCAGTTCCCCGTGCGTTCCCTGCTGGACCAGCCTTCCTTTATGAAGGACCAGAATGAAATCGCAGATTCTGCAGCTATACAGCCTGTGTGAGATAAAAATGCTCGTCTTTCCTTTGCACATGCTGTGAAAATCGTTGAAAACAGACGCTTCCGAAACCGGATCAAGCGCGGCTGTGGGTTCGTCCAGTATGAGAAACGGCGC
>DWUW01000359.1 GCA_019120525.1 Candidatus Eisenbergiella stercorigallinarum
CCTCTACCGGCTTACCGGGACGGCGGCTACGGAGGAATCCCTGGCCTGCCGGACGGGAATGTACGACATAGAGAGCCGGGAATACTGGAAGGAAATGACGGAATACGCCGGAATGACGGGAAAGCTTCCCCGGGTGCAGAAGGAAGGCGGGTCCTGGCCGGTCCTTTCCCAGGAAGGGGCAAAGAAGCTGGGACTTTCCGGAAAGGTCAGCGTCCGGGTCTGCGGGCACGATCACCTGTGCGCCGCATGGGGAGAAGGCCTTGAGGACGGCGCGGCGCTCAATTCCATGGGGACTTCGGAGGTCTATACGGGCTGGCTGGACGGCCTGCGGCTGAACCGGGATTTTTATGAACGGGGCATCCAGCAGGGAAGGTTCGGCGGGCGCTGCTACTGGATGTGCAACCTCCCCTCCTCCGGGGCGAGCGTGGAATGGTTCCGGGGCCTTCTTTCCCTTGCGGGAGAGGAGAAAATACCCTATGAAAGGCTTCTTTCGGAGGAAGGAAAGCGTCCCTCCCCCGTCCTGTATTTCCCCTTCGTCAATGGAGTGGGGACCCACAGGAGCCCGGAGCTTGCCCGGATGGGCGGCTTTCTGGGGATCGGCCCGGAAACCGGGAGAGGGGAGCTGCTGCAGGCCATCTATGAAGGGATCGCCATGGAATCCAGATGGATCCTGGACTGCCTTAAAGAAGCGGGCATCCGGACCGAAACGATCCGCGCAGTCGGGGGCGGGACGAAGAACCGGCGGCTGATGCAGGCGAAGGCTGACATCACGGGAAGGCGCTGGCTGATCAGCAGCCTTACCCAGGCGACTGCCGCAGGGGCGGCCATGCTGGCCGCGGGCTTTCCGGCGTCCGGAAAGCGGCAAGGCGCGCCGGTGTCCGCGGACGGCAGCCTGCGGGAAGCATATGAAGAAAAATACCGGATATACCGGCAGCGAATTGCAGAATGGAGGTAGAATATGAAAACAGTTCCGATCGTAGAAATGCTGAAAAAGGCGGAAGAAGGAGGCTATGGCGTGGGGTCCTTCTCCGCGAGAAACACCTATCTGATCGACGCGGTGCTGCAGGCGGCCCAGAATACCTGCTCTCCCGTCATCGTCCAGATCTCCGCCAATGAGTTCAACTGGTTTTCCGTGACCGCAAAGGAATTCGCGGACCGGTTCTATGCGGTGGCGGACCGCTATGATGTGGAGGCTGTGCTGCATCTGGACCATACGAAGGAGATTTCCATCATCAAGGACGCGATCGCGGCAGGCTTCCAATCCGTGATGATCGACGCGTCCCAGAAGGAATTTGAGGAAAATATCCGCATCACCAGGGAAGTGGTGGAATACGCCCATGAAAAAGGCGTCGCGGTGGAAGCGGAGCTGGGAAAGATCGGCGCTACCGACAAGATCGAGACGGACAACGACGAGAGCCTGTATACGGATCCGGACGAGGCGGAGGAATTCGTGGCAAGGACCGGCGTGGATACCCTTGCCGTGTCCATCGGGACCGCTCATGGGGTCTATCCGGTGAAGAATCCCAGGATCGACTTTGACCGCCTGCAGGCGATCCGGAAGAAGGTGAGCCTTCCCCTGGTCCTGCACGGAGGCTCCGGCCTTCCCGCGGAGACGGTGAAAAAGGCGATCACCATTCCGGGCGGCGGCGTGAGCAAGATCAACATCGCGACGGACCTGGAGCAGGCCTTCCTGGGTTCTCTGGGCTGCGAAAGAAAGACCAACGCAGAGATCTGGAAGCTGGATCCGGACGCGCTCGCGAAGGCGGCGGACGCGGTGCGCCTGGTGGTGGAAGATAAGATCACGAATTTTGTATGCAGCGCGCAGCGCGGGCTGAAAAAATAAGAGGAGCGGACAGATGCGAAAAAGAGTGGGCGTGGTCGCGGACGATGTGACCGGAGCAAATGACATCGGCATCATGTTTGTAAAGGGCGGATACCGCAGCGCGGTTTTCCCGCTGGAGCTGATCGAAAGCTGCGATCTGAAAAAAGAGGCGGAGGGCCTAGACGCGATCATCATCGACACGGACAGCCGGTTCGACGCGCCGGAGACGGCGAAAGAAAAGGTGAGGCGGGCCACGGAGCTTCTTGCCTCCCTCCCCTGCGATATGTATCACAACAAGACCTGTTCCGTGTTCCGGGGAAATATCGGGGCGGAATTTGACGAAATGCAGGATGTGCTCGGCGTTTCCTGCTCCATGGTGGTGCTGGGATTTCCGGCAAACGGCAGGACCACGGTGGACGGCATCCATTATGTATATGGAGAAAAGCTGGAAAATTCCCAGTTCCGCCACGATCCCATCCATCCGATGACCACTTCCTCCCTGGAGGAGATCCTTCATAAGCAGTCGGACAGGAGCGTGGGCCTGATCACCTGGCGCGATCTGGATCAGGGGCTTTCCCATGTGAAGGAAAAGAAGGAGCGGCTGAAAAAGGAATGCTCCTATGTGATCTTCGATATCCGCAGCCAGGAGGACCTGAAGCTGGTGGCGAGAGCGGTGGCGGACGAGGTCAACGTCTGCGGAAGCTCCGCCATCGGGGAGGAGCTCCCGGCGGCCTACCGGGAAATGGACTGCCCGGTGCTTTCGGTCTGCGGAAGCCTGACGAAGCAGAGCCGTTCCCAGGTGGAATATCTGAAGAAAAAGGGATATCCGGTCTTTGAACTTCCTACCGACGTGATTTTTTCCGAGGAGGAAAGGACGGCGGCCATCGGAGATCTGTCCGGGCAGCTGCTGCGCGCGCTTTCGCAGGCGGGCTGCGGCCTGCTGCACACATCCAACCAGGAGGACGCGGTGGCGCGCACCAAGCAGACGGGCTATCGGCTCGGCATGTCGGACGAGGAGGTGGGAAAACGGATTTCCCACACCATCTGCCGGATCGTGGAGGACGTCCTTCGGGAGAGCGGCTGCAGAAGGCTGGTGGTGGCTGGAGGCGATACTTCCGCCGCCGTCACAAGACAGCTTGCAATCTGCCGGATGGAGATCGGAAAAGAGATCGAGGCCGGCGTTCCGGTGATGAAGGGAAAGACCTCCCTGGGAGAGCTGGACCTGGTGCTGAAATCCGGAAGCTTCGGCAGCGAAGCCTTCCTGGAAAAGGCCATCGAAGCGGTGAGAGGACCGGAAGAGCGATAAGGAGGAAAGTATGGATCATCTGAAACGGCTGCTGGAACGTTATCCGGCGCTTGAGAAGCTGGAGGGAGAGATCTCCGGCGCATATGAGCTGATGAAGGAAAGCTATGAAAAGGGCGGAAAGCTCCTGATCTGCGGAAACGGAGGAAGCGCGGCGGATTCCGACCATATCGTGGGAGAGCTGATGAAGGGCTTTTACAAGGAGCGCAGGCTTCCCGAAGAAGAGATGGAAAAATACGGCGAGCTTGGGGCGCATCTGCAGGGAGCCCTTCCCGCCATCGCCCTGACTCAGCATTGTGCCCTGTCCACCGCGTTCCTGAACGACGTGGACCCGAAGATGGTGTTCGCCCAGCAGGTATACGGTTACGGACAGCCGGGAGACGTTTTCCTGGGGCTGAGCACCTCCGGCAACTCGGAGAATGTGGTTTTCGCGGCGCGCGTCGCGGCGGCAAAGGGCATGAAGGTGATCACCATGACGGGAAGGGACGGAGGACGGCTGAAGGAGCTGAGCGACGTCTGCCTGATCGTTCCCGCCCAGGTAACGGCGGACATCCAGGAATACCATCTGCCCATCTATCACGCGCTGTGCGCGATGCTGGAGGAGCATTTTTTCTGATATCTGTTTGAAAAGAAAAAACAGGGGATCGCGGCGCCGGGGTCTATGCCCCGGCGCGCAGACGGGAGCGGAATATGGAGAAAAGAACAGAGCTGTGCAGAATCGCAAAAATGCTGTATGAGAGAGGGCTGGTCAGCGGCACGGATGGAAACATCAGCATGCGGACAAAAGAAAATACCATTCTGATCACGCCCTCCGGAGTGAACAAGGGAATGCTGGAGCCGGAGCAGCTTCTGGAGCTTTCCATGGACGGCACGGTGGTATCAGGAAGCGGAAAGCCTTCCAGAGAGTCGGGAATGCACCTGGGGATTTACCAGACCAGGCCGGAGATCGATACGGTCATCCACACCCATCCGGCGGCGGCCACCGCCTTTGCCGTATGCGGAAAGGTGCTTCCCGATCACTGCCTGATCGAGGTGAAGACGGTGATCGGAAGGATCGGCCTGGCAGGCTACGCGCCCGCGGGATCGGAAAAGCTGGCGGAGGAAGTGAAGCGGGAGGCGGTGGACGCGGACGTGATCTTTCTTCAGAACCATGGCGTCATCACCTGCGGGACCAGCCCCATGGCGGCTTTTAACAGGATGGACGCGGTGGAAAACGCGGCGAAAACCATCCTGATGGCGAAACTCATCGGCGAGATCAAATATTTTTAGGCAGAAGGAAAGGCAGGAGCTGACTGGTGAAGGAAAAGTACAGAGACGAGACGCTGAGCTTCAAAGAACGGGCGGAGGATATGGTTTCCCGGATGACGGTGGAGGAATGCGCCTCCCAGATGCTGTTCGGGGCGGCTAAGATCGAACGGCTGGGCATCCAGTATTTTAACTGGTGGAACGAGGCGCTGCATGGCGCGGCCCGTTCCGGAATGGCCACTGTATTTCCCCAGGCCATCGGCCTGGCGGCCACCTTTGACGACGGGCTGGCGGAGCGGGTGGCGGACGTGGCCGCCACGGAAGGGAGGGCCAAATACAATACCTTCCGGAAGTACGGGGATTACGGCATTTACAAGGGAATTACCTTCTGGTCCCCGAACGTGAACATCTTCCGGGATCCCAGATGGGGCAGGGGGCAGGAGACCTACGGGGAGGATCCGTATCTGACCGGAAAGCTGGGCGTCGCGTTCGTGCGCGGCCTGCAGGGCGACGATGAGAGGTATCTGAAAACCGCGGCCTGCGCCAAGCATTTCGCGGTCCACAGCGGGCCGGAGGGAAAGCGCCACTGCTTCGATGCGAAGGCTACGCCCCAGGACATGGAGGAAACCTACCTTCCCGCCTTCCACAAGCTGGTGGAAGCGGGAGTGGAGGGCGTGATGGGCGCTTACAACAGGACGAACGGCGAGCCCTGCTGCGGCAGCAGGACCCTGATGGTGGATCTGCTCCGGGATAAATGGGGCTTTGACGGTTATTTCACCTCGGACTGCTGGGCGATCGCGGATTTCCATCTGCACCATCACGTGACGGATACGCCCACGGAGTCCGTGGCGCTCGCCCTGAAAAACGGCTGTGACCTAAACTGCGGCAATACCTACGCTTATCTGCTGCAGGCGCTGCAGGAGGGAAAGATCACGGAGGAGGAGATCCGCCGTTCCTGCGTGCGCCTGATGACCACCAGGATGAAGCTTGGCATGTTCGACGGGCACACGCCCTTTGATGAGATCGATTATACGGTGATCGACTGCGACGCCCACCGGGCGCTGAACCTGGAGGCGGCGAGAAAATCCCTGGTGCTTCTGAAAAATGACGGCCTCCTGCCGCTGAAGAAGGACGGGCTGAAAAACGTGGCCGTGATCGGGCCGAACGCGGATTCCGTGACGCCGCTGAACGGAAATTATCACGGAACGGCGAACGAATACCATACGGTGCTGCGCGGGATCCGCGATGCCCTTCCGGGCGTGCGCGTCAATTATTCCAAGGGCTGCCATCTGTATGAGGAAAAGCTGGAGGAATCGGGCTATTCCGGAGACTGTCTGGCCGAGGTGAAGGCGCTGACGGACCTGGCGGACGCGGTGATCCTGGTCGTTGGGATGGATGAGACCATCGAAGGAGAGGAGATCAGCGGCAAGGAGGGCTTTACCGGAGACAAGCGGGACCTCCTTCTTCCGAAATGCCAGAGAGATCTGATCCGCACGGTCTGCGCGAGAAACACGCCTGTGATCCTGGTCAACATGACAGGAAGCGCCATCGACTTTGAAGAGGGCTGCCAGGCGAACGCCATCATCCAGGCCTGGTATCCGGGCGCGGTGGGAGGAAAGGCGGTCAGCGACCTGATCTTCGGAGAATATTCGCCTTCCGGGAAGCTTCCGGTCACCTTCTATAAGAATACCAACCATCTGCCCGATTTTGAAGATTACAGCATGGACAACCGGACCTATAAATTTTTCCGGGAGGAGCCCCTCTATCCCTTCGGCTACGGCCTGGGCTATACCACCTTCGCCTTTGGCCATCTGCGGACGGACCGGAAGAAATTCCAGGGCGGGGAAGACGTGACTGTGACCGTGCGGGTGAAGAATACGGGAAGCATGGCCGGGGATGAAGTCGTACAGTTCTATGTCAGGGACGAGGAGGCTTCCGTGCGCGTTCCGGTCCATAAGCTCTGCGGCATGAAGCGCGTTTTCCTCCGCCCGGGAGAGGAGACGGAGGTGACTGTGGTGATCGATCCGGAGCAGTTTGAGGTGATCGATGAAAACGGAAGCCATATCTATGAGCCGGGCACCTTCACCATCTTCGCGGCGGGCTGCCAGCCGGACGCCCTCAGCGAAAGGCTCACGGGCCAGAAGGCGGCACGGACGCAGATCGAGATGATCTGACGAAAATACAGGCGCAAAAAGCCGGACGCCCCGGGCGGCCGGCAGGGGATTCGGATGATGCAGCGGGGAATTGTGGCAGAGGGACTCTGCAGAGATTTTGTATACTATGAAAAAGAGGCCGGCATGAAAAGCTCGGTGAAGAATCTGTTTCACAGGAGCAAAAAGCTGCGGCACGCGGTAAAGGATATTTCCTTCCGCATTCCGGAGGGGGAGATCGTCGGCTTTCTCGGGCCGAACGGAGCGGGAAAGACGACGACCATCAAAATGCTCTCCGGAATCCTGTGCCCCACGTCGGGTTCGGCGTGGGTAAACGGATATGTCCCGTGGGAGAGGAAAAATGCTTTTAAAAAGCAGTTTGCCTACGTCGCAGGGCAGAAATCCCAGCTCTGGCCGAACCTTCCCGCCATGGACTCCTTTGAACTGAACAAAAGCATCTATGAGATTCCGGAGGGAGAATACCGGAAGACGCTGCAGGAGCTGGTCGGCCTGTTCGGCGTGGAGGATTTCCTGAAGGTGCAGGTCAGGAGGCTTTCCCTCGGGGAACGGATGAAAATGGAGATGATCGCGGCCCTTCTGCACCGCCCCAGGGTGATCCTTCTGGACGAGCCGACCATCGGGCTGGATTTCATCGCGCAGAGCGGCATCCGGGACTTTTTGAAGGATTATAACCAAAGGTATGGGGCCACGATGCTTCTGACCAGTCATTATCTGAAGGATGTGGAGGAACTGTGCAGGAGGACCCTGGTGATCAGCCGCGGGAGCCTGGTGTACGACGGGACGCTGGAGCGGATCCGGGATCTTTTTTCCGACAGGCGGGTGATAAGGGTGTCCTGGAGCCGCCCGGTACCAAGGGAAGCGCTGGAACGCTTCGGCGCCGTCCGGGAATGGGAGCCCCTGAAGGCGTCTTTGGAGTGCGCGGCGGCGGAAACCGCGGGAATGATCCGGGGACTGTGCGAAGCCTTTCCGGCGGCTGACCTGGAAATCGGCGCCGTGCCCCTGGAAGAGAATATTTCCCGGCTGTATGCCGGAGAAAAGGAAACGGAGATATGCCATGAGGAAATATAGGACGGCTTTTTGGGTCGGCGTCTCCAATTCCATGGAGTATCGGTTCGACTTTTTTATGGGCCTTCTGGGCACGGTATTTCCCATCGTGATGCAGGTCTTCATCTGGCTCAGCATGTATTCGGAAAGCGGCGGGGAAAAGCTCTACGGCTATACCTTTCCGCAGATGCTTCTGTATGTGGTGGTAGCGGGAGCGGTAAGCAAATTTACGGCGACGGGCGTGGAATACGCGGTGAATGAGGACATCCATTCCGGCGGCATTGCCAAATATCTGGTAAAGCCGGTAAATTATATCGGCTTTCGCCTGTGCGATGCCCTGGGGAACCGGTTTTCTGCGATGGTTACCATGGCTGCCCTGACCGCTGCCGCCGTCGGCGTGCTGTTTTTCGCTGTGGATTTCCGGGTATCTTTCGTTTCCGTCCTCCTGTTTTTTCCGGCCCTGATCCTGGCGGCCATCCTGAATTTCTTCCTGTTTTTCTGCATCAGCATGCTGGCCTTCTGGCTGACGGAGATCGGGAACTTCTTCCATGCGATGAGCGTGGTGATCATGGTGATGAGCGGAGGCGTTTTCCCGGTTTCCGTATTTGGGAGCGCTTATGAAGCGATCGCCGCATATCTGCCGCTTGCCTATACCATAAATGAGCCGATCCGGATCCTTGCCGGGGCGGTCCCGGCGGCGGAGGCCGTGCGGGTGATTGCCGCCCAGCTTATATGGATCCTTCTTCTTTCCGCGCTTTCCCGGATCCTCTGGATCCGCGGCCTGAAAAAATACGTGGCGGTGGGCGGATGAAGGAAGGCGCGGCGAAAGGAGGAGGATGAGAGATGATGCGGGAGAAATGGCGCAGGCTCAGATGGTACGGGAAGGTCGCCCTGCATTTCGGAAAGCTGTCCATGCAGTCGATGATGGAATATCCGCTGAATTTTGCCTCGGGCGTCTGTGTGGAGCTGGCCTATATGCTCATCAAGCTGGTGTATCTGTATGTGGTGCTCACGACCGGGATGGACGTGGGGAGCCTGACGCCGGACATGGTGATCTGGATCTGATCATGACGAAACCGGGTTCCCTGCAGTTTCTGCAGACCTTTGGAAAATACAATTTCGCCATGGCCTGTCCCAACGTCCTTGCGGGAACGATATTGATCGCGGCAGGCTGGCACAGAAGCGGGATCGCGGTCACTGTCTGGAACGTCGGGAGCTTTGTATTTTATCTGCTGGGCGGGGTAGTGCTGACCTATTCCTTTGGCCTGATGGCTTCCCTGCTGGTTTTTTGGGTAACTTCGCTGAACGCGGTCAACACGCTGTATTCGGCTCTGTGGGATTACAATAATATGCCGATGGAGCTGTACCCGAAGGTGATCAAACAGATCGGCACATTCCTGATCCCCATTTTCCTGGTCACGAACTGGCCGGGGATGGCGGCGCTCGGAAAGCTGTCCGCCTTCCAGCTGGTCTGGGGATGCGTGGTTCCGGCGGCGGCCTTTTTCCTTTCCCGAAGGATGTTCCGGGCCGGCGTGAGAAGATATACCAGCGCAAACGGATGAACGGTATGCCGGAGCCGTCACACAAAGCTGCCTTTTCTGCATAAAACTGCATAAACGGGCAGCTTTTTTCATTTCTTTTTGTGAAAAATACCGCTTGCCTTTTGAAAAAACTGTGCTAATATAATTAGCATATGTTGTATAATTATGCAGAAGCGCTTCGGCGCAAGGAGGAGATTATGAAAAAGATATTTGCAATGGCTCTCGCGGCCTGTATGGCCCTTTCCCTGACGGCATGCGGCGGCGGAAAGACGGCGACGGTGGCGGGCATTGAGGATCTGCCCGGAAAGACCATCGGCGTACAGCTGGGAACGACGGGAGACGCGAGCGCGTCCGAGTATGAGGAGCAGGGTTCCACGATCGAGCGTTTCAACAAGGGAAACGACGCCATCCAGGCGCTGCTTCAGAACAAGGTGGACTGCGTCATCATTGACGAGCAGCCCGCGCAGGCTTTCGTGGAAAACACCCAGGGCCTGAAGATCCTGGACGATCCCTTCGCAGAGGAGTCTTATGCCATCTGCGTGGCAAAGGGAAATGAGGAGCTGGTGACGGCGATCAACGGCGCGCTGGCGCAGCTGAAGGAAGACGGCACGCTGGACAATATCATGAAGAATTACATCGGCGATGAGACGAAGGGTCAGTTCCCCTACGAGTCTCCCGCGGATGTGGACCGTTCCAACGGAACGCTGGTGATGGCCACCAACGCGTACTTTGAGCCTTATGAATATTATGACGGTGACAAGATCGTCGGCATCGACGCGGACATGGCGCAGGCGGTTTGCGATGTGCTGGGCTATGAGCTGGTGATCGAGGATATGGAGTTTGACGCCATCATCAACGCCATCCAGTCCGGCAAGGCGGATATCGGCGTGGCGGGAATGACCGTGACGGAGGACCGTCTGCAGAGCGTGGACTTCACGGATACCTACGCCACCGCCAGACAGGTGATCATCGTAAAAGAGTAAGGATCGGACTTTGAAGGGCTCCGGAGCATGGCTTTGGAGCCTTTTTAAACGGCCGGCAAGACGCACAAAGGAGAGGGCGGAATGCAGAATTTCAAGGATCAGTTTTATCTCAATTTTATCAAGGACGACAGGTGGCAGTACCTGACGGACGGGCTGAAGACCACGCTTCTGATCACCTTTTTCGCGGTGATCCTGGGCCTGGTGCTGGGCTTCCTTGCGGCGATCGTCCGCTCCACGGCAGTGCGGGGCGGGGTGAAGAAGCCGCATCCGATGAAGGAAAAGGGACGCTGGCTGGTTAAGATGGCCGGGTACTATCTGTTTAAGCTGGTGGATCTGATCTGCCAGGTATATCTGACGGTGATCCGCGGAACGCCCACCATGATCCAGCTTCTGATCATGTATTACGTGATCTTCGGAAGCGTGAACGTGGACAAGAGGATCGTTGCGGTCCTGGCCTTCGGAATCAACTCCGGCGCTTATGTGGCGGAGATCGTCCGTTCCGGGATCATGGCCATAGACATCGGCCAGTTTGAGGCGGGACGGAGCCTGGGGCTGGGCTACGCGGCCACCATGTGGCACATCATCCTTCCGCAGGCCTTTAAAAACGTGCTTCCCGCGCTGGGGAATGAGATCATCGTCCTCCTGAAGGAAACCTCCATCAGCGGCTATATCGCGCTGACGGACCTGACCCACGGAGGAAACGTCATCCGCAGCCAGACCTATTCGGCGTTCATGCCGCTGATCGCGGTGGCGCTGATCTATCTCGCGATCGTATCCCTGCTTGCGGCAGGCGTATCCAGACTGGAAAGGAGGCTTCGCACCAGTGAGCGCTGACGGACAGATTTTCGTAAATAAAAAGGGAGCGGGCGAAACGGGCCGCCCGCTGTTTGAGATCAGAGGCCTGTGCAAATCCTTTGGAGAGACGGCGGTCCTGAAAAACATCAGCACCACCATTTCCCAGGGCGAGGTGGTGGTGATCGTGGGGCCCTCCGGCTCCGGAAAATCCACCTTCCTGCGTTCTTTGAACCTGCTGGAGGAGCCTACCGCAGGGCAGATCCTGTTCGAGGGAAACGATATCACCGATCCCGCGACGAACATTAACAAATATCGTCAGCATATCGGCATGGTATTCCAGCATTTCAACCTGTTTCCCCATAAGACCATCCTGCAGAACCTGACGCTGGCACCCATGAAGCTTCTGAAAAAGAGCAGGCAGGAGGCGGAAAAGGAGGCCATGCAGCTATTGCAGGTGGTGGGCCTTGCGGAGAAGGCGAAGGCTTATCCGTCCCAGCTTTCCGGCGGGCAGAAGCAGAGGATCGCCATCGTCCGGTCCCTCTGCATGCATCCGGACGTGATGCTTTTTGACGAGCCCACCAGCGCGCTGGACCCGGAGATGGTGGGAGAGGTGCTTGGCGTTATGACGGAGCTTGCAAAGGACGGTATGACCATGGTGATCGTCACCCATGAGATGGGCTTCGCCAGAGAGGTGGGAAGCCGCGTGATGTTCATGGACGACGGACGCATCAAGGAAGAAAACACGCCGAAGGAATTTTTTGAAAATCCCCAGAACCCGAGGCTGAGGGAATTTTTGTCGAAGATCCTGTAATATGGAAGCAGAGAGGAGGCGGAAAGCCTCCTCTTTTTTTGCAGGGTGTCCGACTGACGGCGCATTTTTTTCAGAATCCGGACGACGAAAAACTTTAGGCTAAAACAAAAAAATGTTTTACAAGCGATATATTGGAGCTATAATATAAGGGAATAAGGAATTTGCGGGGTGTTATATGCTGATATATTATCGTTTTAATAATTTCTGTTCCTTTAACTGTGAAAGTGAATTTTCCATGAGCGCGCCGACGGGAAAGGTAAAAAAGCGTTTTCCGGATAACTATGTGGAAACTGCGGAAGGATTTTCCCTGCTGAAATCTGCAGTGATCGTTGGCGAGAATGCCGGTGGTAAATCCAACTTTATCAACAGCCTGAAAT
>DWUW01000039.1 GCA_019120525.1 Candidatus Eisenbergiella stercorigallinarum
GCTTCTTCATCACCTGGTTCGCGGCGTTTTCGATCTCCTGAGAGGTCAGGGTCTTCTCCTCCGAGCCGATGGTCAGACGGATGGTGACGGATTTCTTTCCGGCAGGGATCTGCTTTCCTCTGTACTCGTCCACGAAGGAGGCCTCCTTCAGAAGCGCGCTGGCCTTCTTTTTGCCCATCACCGCGTCATAAATGTCCGTCCAGGCGGCGCCGGAATCAAACAGCATGGAGATGTCGTAATCGGTCTCCGGATAGGCCGCAAGGTGGGTGAAATGGTTGGTTCTGGACTTCAGAGGTTGCAGCTTTTCCGTATCCAGCTCAAAGAGCATCACGGAAAGATTCTTGATGCCGCAGTCCATGGAAGCCTTCTTGGCGAGAAGGCCCATATCGCCGACCTTTTCCTCTCCCCGGTACACGTTCAGCCAGACCACCTGGTCCGCCCAGACGGGCTTTTCCTCTTTGCGGAAGGAAAGCGCCTCCATATGCGTGTAGCGGGACATATATTCCAGGACGCCCTTGGTCTCACGGAAAAGCTGGCCGATGTTTTTCACGCTGCTGGCAAAGGCCGCCGCGATATGCCTGCGCTGCTCCGGAAGGGACTCCGTCTCATCGTAGGGGGAGCTGTAATTCCTGTCAAAAAATACCTGCGCCTCCTCAAAAATGGAGAAGTCGTCGAAATAGCGCTCGTTCTTCGCAGCCGCTTCACAGAGGTTGGGAAGCAGGGAGCAGCGGATATGGCTCAGCTCCGGCGCGGGCGGCGTGGAAAGCTTCAGGACGCCGTCCGTATCCTGAAGGATGGCGTTTACGAACGTATCATTCATCCAGGGATAGGTATAAACCTCCTGCAGCCCGCAGCGGATCGCCAGATATTCCTTGATATTACGGATCAGATCCTGCTTTTTCTGGTTGATGGCACCCTCAAAGGAGGTGGTGAAGGAGGTGGCTTCAAAATTGTCATAGCCGTACAGCCTTGCCACCTCTTCCATCACGTCGTCCTTGATGGAAATGTCGCCGGTGGAACGCCAGGTGGGAGCGGTAACGTGCATGACGCCGTCCTCGATCTGAACCTCGAAGCCGAGCAGCTCAAGCTTTGTCCGGATCACATCGTCGGAGAGATTTTTCCCAAGGCGCTTTGCCAGCCAGGAAAGATCCACGTCGATGCGGGCGCGCTCCAGCTTTTTCACATAATTGTCGCAGTATCCGGTCACCTGCATCTCCGGGTACAGCTCCTTGAAATACTGCATGGAGAGCGCAAGGGCCTGATCGCATCTTTCCGGGTCGATGGCCTTCTCATATCTTGCGGAAGCCTCCGTGCGGTTATCGTAGCGCAGCGCCGTCCTGCGGATGCCTGCCGCGTCGAAGTTCGCCACCTCCAGGATGACCCGCTTCGTATCGGGAAGGATGGAATCCTTCGCGCCGCCCATCACGCCGGCCAGGGCCACAGGGCCTTCGGAATCGGTGATCACCAGATCGTCCGCGCACAGATCGATCTCCTTATCGTTCAGAAGAACCAGCTTTTCGCCCTCTTCTGCCTGTCTTACCACGATGTGGTCCGTGATGTTGTCCGCGTCAAAGGCATGGGTGGGATTTCCCATCGCCAGCATCACATAGTTTGTGATGTCAACCAGCGCGTTGATGGGACGCATGCCTACCTTCCAGATCCGGCTCTGCATCCAGTACGGGGACGGCTTTACCTCCATCCCGGACATTTCCACGCCGATATATCTGCTGCATCTGTCCGGGGATGCGATCTCCACATGAAAATCCGACTGCACATCGGTGCGGAAGGGCTCGATCCTGGCCAGAGGCAGATCGTACAGGGCAGCCAGCTCTCTCGCGATCCCGTAATGTCCCCACAGATCGGGGCGGTTCGTCATGGACTTGTTGTCGATCTCAAGCAGCACATCGTTTAAGTCCAGCGCGTCCGCAAGCGGAGTTCCCGCAGGAACCTCAAACGCGGACAGATCCAGGATCTCCGCCTCCTGAGACGCCGGGAACAGGTCGCCCAGGCCGATCTCATCGGAAGCGCAGATCATGCCGTAGGAAGCCACGCCGCGGAGCTTGGAATTTTTGATCTCCACAGGCTCTCCCTCGCCGTGCCAGCGCACCACCGCGCCGGGGCAGGAAACCGCCACGCGCATCCCTTCCGTCAGGTTGATCCCGCCGCAGACGATTGTCTTCGGTTCTCCGTCTCCGATATCCACCCTGCATACCCTCAGCTTGTCCGCGTTGGGATGGGGCTCGATCTTCTCGATGATGCCGACGACCATCTTGTCAAAGCGGCGCGCCAGATCCTCCACGTCCTCCACCTCCACGGTGGACATGGTCAGGTCATAGGCCAGCTTTTTCAGGTCCATATCCTCAGGGAGCTTCACATAATCCCTGATCCAAGATAATGATAATTTCATGTCATCCTCCATTCCGGAGCGCAGAGAACGAAGCCCCGCAAAGGCTCCATCCCGCCGCGCTCTCCTTTATCTGAACTGCTTCAGGAATCTCAGGTCGGCACTGTGGAACAGCCGCACGTCGTCCACGCCATAACGCATCATGACCAGCCGGTCCAGGCCGATGTTCACATAGAAGCCGGTATATTCGTCCGGGTTCAGTCCCGCCGCGCGCAGCACGTTGGGATGCGGCGAGCCGCCGGGCATGACCTCGATCCAGCCCACATGCTTGCAGACGCTGCAGCCCTTTCCGCCGCAGACCTGGCACTGCATGTCGATCTCAAAGCCGGGCTCCACGAAGGGGAAGAAGCCGGCGCGCATCCTGACGGGCACATCCGTGCCGAACACCTTGCTCAGAATGCTCTGGATCATTACTTTGCCGGCGGTAAAGGTGATATCCTTATCCACGATCAGGGCCTCATACTGGAAAAAGGCTCTCTCATGATGGGAATCCGTGGTCTCGTTGCGGTATACCCGTCCCGGATAAACGAACCGGTACGGAGGCTTGTGCGTCTGCATATAACGGACGCTTCCGCCGGTCAGATGGGGCCTGAGGCAGAGCTTCTCATTCGTGCTTCCGCTGTCATGCCCCTCCAGCCAGTAAGTATCCATGCTTTCCCTCGCCGGATGGTTC
>DWUW01000001.1 GCA_019120525.1 Candidatus Eisenbergiella stercorigallinarum
ATACGTACCGTGTCAATAACATTCTGTATGCCCTGAAACAGATTCCGCTGATTGGCCGGATTCTGCCGGAAACCCTGTATCAGGAGAGAGGGCTTAAGATTCTGGCCAACGTGCTCTCCGTGATCTGGGAGATTTTCTCTGCGCTGGCAGGAAAAGGCATCTATTTTCTGATACTGTCTGGAGCCGCCGCGCTCTATCCGGCATTGGAGAAAGGACCGCTCTTCCTGTACCTGATGGTGGTTTGTACGGTCATTGGCGGCTTTGTGAACACCTATATGTTCAACCCCACAAAAGATAAATACTATGCGCTGATTCTGCTTCGGATGAATGCCAGATCCTATACGCTGGTCAATTACGGCTATGCCATCGCAAAGCTTATGGCAGCCTACCTGCTGTTCGGCTTTCTGGCCGGAGGGCTGGTGGCTCTGCCCTGGTGGCAGAGAGCGCTGCTTCCTTTCTTTGCGGCAGGCGTCAAGCTTTTCGCGGCGGCTTACATGCTTCGGGATTATGAGAAGACAGGCCAGGCGTCCAATGAAAATAAAGTGGGGGTCCTTTACTGGATTGCTCTGCTTGTGGGGCTGACGGCAGCCTTTGGCCTTCCGGCTCTGAATATTTTTCTGCCGGAAATTGCAAGCCTGATTTTCATGGCCTGCTGTGTGGCGGCGGGAGCGTTTTCCATCGTGAAAATTCTGAGGTTTGCGTCCTACCGGGAGATGTATCAGGAGCTTCTGCGGGACTGGATGGATCAGATGGACAAAAGCGGAATTTCCAGCGGCGCTTCCAAAAATGCCATCGCGGCCAGAATGCAGAGCGAAAAAGCCATCTCCATGGATGCGGGCATCACCAGCAGCCGGAAGGGCTTTGAATATCTGAACGAGCTGTTTATCAAACGGCACCAGAGAATTCTCTGGAAAGCCTCGGAGAAAATAGCTTTTGTCTGTCTGGTGCTGGTTCTGGCAGCTCTGCTTACTCTCCAGCTGTATCCGGCGGCCCGGCCTGTGACAAACGAGCTGACACTGCAGTTCCTGCCGTATTTTGTATTTATCCTGTACGCCATCAACCGGGGAACCGGTTTTACCCAGGCCCTTTTTATGAACTGTGACAACAGCCTTCTGACCTATTCCTTTTATAAAAAGCCAGGCCAGATTCTGAGGCTGTTCCGCATCCGCCTGAGGGAAATCATCAAGATCAACCTGCTTCCCGCCTTTGTGATCGGCGCAGGTCTGGCCGTGCTCCTTTTTGCTTCCGGCGGAACGGATAATCCGATCAATTACGCGGTTCTGGTAGTATCTGTGCTCTGCATGAGCGTGTTTTTTTCGGTCCACTACCTGATGATCTACTACCTGCTTCAGCCCTACACAGCCGGAGCGGAGATGAAAAGCGGAACTTACAGGATTGTGATGATTGTCACTTATTTTGTCTGTTATCTGATGATGCGGGTGCAGATGCCGACACTCATCTTCGGCCTTATGACGATAGTATTCTGCGTGGCTTACAGTGTGATTGCCTGCGTGCTGGTGTACCGGCTGGCGCCGAAGACCTTTAAGCTTCGTCTGTAAAGCTTTGACATTTTAAATGTCTCATTTTTACTATACCTGCTTACCTGAACCGTGTAGACTACAGGTAAGCTGCAAAGGGGCAGAAGGATAAGAAATCATCTCTTATTTTTCTGCTCCTTTTGCGTATGAAAAAACAGTAGTGAGGAGGAGCAGGTATAGGTATGAAGGCAAAGGAAAAGGTCCAGGGATTTGTAACGGTAGAGGAAGCCATTGAGATGGATTATGAGACCACAAAAGAGCTGCAGCTGAAGCATTTGAACCGGGAGCGCACGCTGGCAGGAGATTCCAAGTATTTTGTCAAAGCAGAGGACTGCTATTTTACCGACTATGAAGGAAACAGGCACATTGACATGATTGGCGCGGTGGGCGTCGTGACTGTTGGAAACAACAATGAATTTGTCTGGAATGAAATCGAAAAGGTATTTCGTTCCAAGCAGTATATGGGAGCCATCGCCTATCATAATATCGCGGCGGCTTTTGCCCATAACATGGCTCTCCTGTCGCCGGGCGGACAGCTTACGAAGATGGGAACCGCCACAGGCGGAGCGGAGGCCATTGAGGGAACGCTGAAGCTCATTAAACTGGCCTGCCGGAATAAGCCTGGCAAGACCCGTATTCTGGCCTGCGACAACGCGTTTCACGGGAAAACCACAGGAGCCGTGTCCGTGGGCGGAAAAGAAAAATGGAGAATGTATCAGCATCCCCTGATGGAGTGTGTGGACCATGTTCCTTTCGGAGACGCGGGGGTGCTGGAAGAATATCTGTCCAAGGGCTGCTATATGGCGTTCTATGTGGAGCCTATCCAGGGCGAAGGAGGCATCATCGTCCCGCCCGAAGGCTATCTGACGCAGGTGTGGGAGCTCTGCGATAAATACGATACCTATTTTGTGGCTGACGAGATTCAGGCAGGCTGCGCCCGGACCGGAAAGATGTGGGCGGTGGATCATGAAGGAGTTGTTCCCGACTGTCTGACCTTCGCAAAGGGCTTTTCCGGCGGCCTGATTCCCTTTGGCGGTTACATCTGTAAGGAAGAGCTGTATGAAGCGGCTTACGGCAGCGTCGAGACCTGTTTTCATCATACAGCCACTTATCAGGAAAACGGCATCAGCGCAGCGGCAGGCCTCGCCTCCCTGGAATACATCCTGGAGCACGACCTGATCAGCGCGGCGGCTGAGAAGGGAGAATACTTCATCGGAGAACTGAAGCGGATCGGGGAGAAATATCCCGGCATCTTTAAGGAAATCCGCGGGAAGGGACTGATGATTGGTCTGGAGACCTATGAGACGCCGGAAGCATACAGGTTACAGTTCGGAGACTACTACGCGGATGCCTTTGAGAAATCGGTGAAAAAAATATATGAGACTGTAAACGG
>DWUW01000360.1 GCA_019120525.1 Candidatus Eisenbergiella stercorigallinarum
CCATTCTCAACATTGAGAATTCGCCGTTCCGCACCAAGTTTGAAAAGGACGTCAACCAAATGGAAGGGACCATGGGCATCGGCTGTATTTCCGATTACGAGCCGCAGCCGCTGATCGTCCGCTCCCATCACGGCACCTTTTCCATCGCCACCGTCGGGAAGATCAACAACACCGAGGAGATCCTTTCCAGGCTGCTGTTTTCCTCCCACATCCATTTCCTGGAAATGAGCGGAGGCACCATTAACGCCACAGAACTGGTGGCGACCATTATTAATCAGAAGGAAAATCTGGTGGAGGGCATCCAGTACGCGCAGGAGATCATCGACGGCTCCATGACCATCCTGCTGTTAACGCCGAAGGGCATCTACGCCGCAAGGGACAGGCTTGGCCGCACCCCTGTGGCGATTGGCAAGAAGGACAACGCCTACTGCGTTTCCTTTGAAAGCTTTGCCTATCTGAACCTGGGCTACAGCAACGTGCGGGAGCTGGGTCCGGGAGAGATCGCCGTCATCACGCCGGAAGGGATGAAAACCCTTGTACAGCCGGGCAAGGATATGAAGATCTGCACCTTCCTCTGGGTCTACTATGGCTATCCTTCCTCCTCCTACGAAGGGATCAGCGTGGAAAAAATGCGGTATAACTGCGGTGCTTCCATGGCGCGCCGCGACCACGTATCCCCGGATATCGTAGCGGGCGTTCCGGATTCGGGGACGGCCCATGCCATCGGCTACGCGAACGCTTCGGGCATTCCCTTCTCCCGTCCGTTCATCAAGTATACGCCCACCTGGCCCCGTTCCTTCATGCCCACCATCCAGAGCAAACGGAACCTGATCGCCAAAATGAAGCTGATCCCGGTGCGCGACCTGATCCAGGACCGGAGCATGCTCCTGATCGACGATTCCATCGTGCGCGGCACGCAGCTGAGGGAAACCACGGAATTCCTGTATTCCAGCGGAGCGAAGGAGGTCCATATCCGTCCGGCCTGCCCGCCGCTGCTCTACGGCTGCAAATATCTGAACTTCTCCCGTTCTACCTCGGAGATGGATCTGATCACCAGGCGGGTCATCCGGGATATGGAAGGAGAAGGACGGCATGTGGATCTGGACGCCTACGCCGATCCGGAATCGGAACGGTATCACGACATGGTTGAAAACATCGGGAAGCAGCTCAACTTCACTTCCCTGCGCTATAACCGGCTGGACGACATGATCGACTCCGTCGGCATCGACCGGTGCAAGCTGTGTACCTATTGCTGGGATGGGAAGGAATAAGATCCGTCCCATCCCTTACCTCCTGATCATTTTCCGGCCAGCTCCCCGATCACCCGATCCAGCACCTCAAAATATCCGGCAAAGGTCTTCCGGCAGCAGCCCGGATCGTCGATCTCTATCCCGTCCGCGCGAAGGCCGGTCAGGGAAAAGCCCATGGCCATGCGGTGATCGTCATAGGTATGGACTTTTCCCGGTCCGGGACGACCCGGCCAGATAGTCAGCCCGTCCTCCCAGGTCCGGACGCGGATGCCGAGCCTGGTCAGTTCCTGAGAAATCGCCGTAAGGCGGTCGCTCTCCTGATAGCGGATGTGCCCGATCCCCGTGATGGTCACGGGGGAATCCGCATAGGGCGCGATGGCCGCGAGGGTGATGGCCTGATCGGAGCAGGCATGCATGTCCGCCTCCACTCCTTTCAGCCTCCCCTTCTCTGGCCCGAAAAGCACGATTCCCTCCGGCGTTTCCTTCATCTCACAGCCCATCCGTCCCAGGATCCGCAAAAATTCCACATCCCCCTGCAGGGAATCAAAATGCACGCCCTGCACGCTTCCTTCGATTCCAAGAAGAGCCGCCATGGCATAGAAATAGCAGGCCGCGGATACATCCGGCTCTATCTCATAGACCTGATGCCGGTAGCAGCCCTGCTCCACGCGGAAGCCGGATACGCTGCCCTCCGAAGCATCCTCCAGACATTTCGGCACGATTCCGAACTGTTCCATCATTTTCACCGTCATATCGATGTAGGCCATGCCGTGTGTCCCCTTCACCCGGATGTCCAGATCCCTTCCGCTGCAGCAGGAGGCGATCAGAAGGGCGCTTAAAAACTGGCTGCTGTGGGCGATGTCCACCGTGACCGTCTGACGGCCGGCTGTTCCCGAAGCCGCCGCTTCCTCCTCTTCCCTTTTCCCCACTATGAGCGTAAACGGGAAATGTCCCTCCTCTCCTTCATAAACCACCTGCGTTCCCAGCGCCTTCAGGCAGGAAAAAAGCGGCTCCATGGGACGCCTGCGCATCTGTTCCGAAGCGTCCAGATGCCAGACGCCCTCCTTCAGCCCCAGAAGCGCCGTCAGGAAACGGGCCGCCGTCCCGGCGCTTCCCACATAAACGGAAGCCTCCTTTTTCGGGATCCGTCCGCCCAGCCCCTTCACGCGGATCTCTTCCGCCGCTTCCTTTGCGGTGATGGCAAAGCCCAGATCGGCAATACACTGCACCAGATAGCGGGAATCGTCGGAAA
>DWUW01000040.1 GCA_019120525.1 Candidatus Eisenbergiella stercorigallinarum
CATATCTGCTGACCAGCTTTTCCAGCTTCCGTATCAGAGCGTTCGTCTTCTTTTCCGTAATAAAACGGGAGGACTGAATGGCGTCCACCAGCAGCTTCAGTTCCGGCAGCTCAAATGGCCTGTCTACCACATGGTAATGGTATCTGTTGCCGACAGGTTCTCCCTCCACCTCAATGCCAAGCGTCTCCAGATCCCGCAGATCGTTATAAATGCTCTTACGGTCTGCCGTGATCCCATATTTCTCCAGACCGGCCATGATCTCCGGCATGGTAATGTAATGCGCATCGTCAGTATTTTCCAACATGATCTGCGCGAGACGGTAGAGCTTGAATTTCTGATGTGTTCCTTTCGGCATGACGTCTTACCACCCTGTCCTATCCGCATTCCTCACGGGCTGCCCTTCCGCGCTCCCGCTCCGGGAAGGGAACCTTCTGTTTCCGGCGTCATCTGCATTATAGCACAGGCAGGAAAATTATAGTACACCATATCCTCTGCTTCTTCCTCTTAAAAGTCATATTTCTTCGGATCAAGGCCAGCTCCTTCCAGCGCTCTCCTGCGTTCTGCCGCTTTCATAAATTCCAGAGCTTCCGGATCAAGTCCGGATAATTCCAGTTCGGTCTTCGGCCACGCCGGCTTTTTAGAAAAATCATTCCTCATAAGAAAAAAGGTTCCACTCCGAAGCAAAACTCCCGCGCCTTCCATACCTCGTACCTCCTTCAGTCTTCCATCCACTCCAGATAATCGGCTTCGCAGGCGAAGAGCTGATACCCTCCGTCCACATATCCCATATAACCGTTCTCCGTGTTGTATCCCTTCATCGCTCTCCGCTCCTTTCCGCTTCCTGTAAGAACAGGATACAGAAAGAGGTGTCCGATAAAAATACCACCTGAAGCTCCGGTTGATTTTTCTATAGAAAAATCCGGGATAAGCCCCATAAGAAAAAGCGTGCCAAACGGTTCCCCGAAGGGCCGCGCGCACGCTTTCTCCTATCCACTTTTCTGCCCGTTTTTCAGCAGTTTCCCGTATAGACATGCTTCAGCCGCGCCGCCGCGACATCCCGCAGGCGGTACACCTGCCGCACCTGCGCGGGCTCCCTGTCCGTCATCCGATACCGCGGGAAAAAACGGGTCACATGAAGGGGGATGTCCGCATCCAGAGAGGCGATCCAGGCCGCCTCCCGCTCCATTTCCTCCTCTGAATCGTTTTCACCGGGAACGATGAGCGTGGTCAGCTCCACGTGGCAGGACCGCGCCGCCCGCGCGATAAACCGCTTCACCGTTTCCAGATCGCCGCCCAGCTTTTCATACCAGGCGTCGGAAAAGCCCTTCAGGTCAATGTTCATGGCGTCCACATAAGGCAGCAGCTCCTCCAGAACGGGAAGGCAGGCGAAACCGTTTGTGACCATCACATTTTTCATGCCCCGCTCCCGCACCAGACGGGCCGTATCCCGGACATATTCCCAGCCCACCAGAGGCTCATTATAGGTGAAAGCCACGCCGATGTTTCCGTAAGGCCGATACTTCCAGGCAAGCTCTGCCAGCTCCTCCGGCGATACCTCCCGCCACTCTGCCTCTCTGCTCCCCGCCATGGAAATCTCATGGTTCTGGCAGAAGGGACAGGCCAGATTGCAGCCGAAGCTTCCTGCGGAAAGGATCCTGCTTCCCGGATAAAAACGGAGCAGAGGCTTTTTCTCTATGGGATCAGGCATCAGAGAGGTGAGCTTTCCGTAGCTGATGCTGACGATCTTCCCGTTTTCCCTTTTTCTGGCAAGGCAGCGGCCGGTCTGCCCTTCCGCCAGCAGGCAGTGATGGGGGCAGACCGGGCAGGCCAGACGCGCTTCCCGGGACGCCGCGCTGCTTTTTTCACACATGATCGAAGCCTCCTTCAAAAATGCCGTACCACTTCAAAGCGTTCCAGCCGGATATCCTGCGCATCCTCCGGAATGCCGGCCTTCTGTCTGGCGATATCGATCTGCTGCTCCACGCTGTCCACGCCTTCCAGATTCGGAAGAAGCAGGCCTCTTCGCATGCCGCGGCTCACCACCACGCCGTAACGCTTCACATCCAGCTCCTTTTCCGACGAGATCTTTTCCGTCGGTCCAAGCACATCCACGCTGTAGGTCAGCCGGTCCAGCTCCTGCGGCTCCACGGGATGGAAGCGGGGATCCCGCGCGGCGGCGCTGACCGCGTTTTCCGCGATCTCCTCCGCGATACATCTTTTCACCGGTGAAATGGTGCCGATGCAGCCGCGCAGCCGCCCTTCCTCCTTCAGAGAAACGAACACACCCGCCCGGCGGGACAGCATTTCTTCAGGAAGACCGTCCGGCAGGGGAGGCTTTTTTCCCGTGCGCACGTATGTCTCTACCGTCTGCCTTGCCAAACACACGTAAGCATCCTCCTGTTCCCTGCGCGCTTCCAGCTTTTCTCTCTCCCGCTCCTCCTGCTGCCTGAGGAAATCCCGGCCCGGCTCCGGATCTCCCGCCTCAAAAACGCATACACCGTAGCCCACGCCGAAGGGACCCTCATGGGAAAGCCGCTGTGTCTTCACGGAAAGGCCGTCCAGCGCCCCCGCCATGATGAGAAAAGACCGATGGCCGCACTCCGCCGCCTTGTCGCAGAATTCCTCCGAAAAGTCAAACAGCCCGCCAAACTGTCCGCTTCCCATCACTTCCATGATCCGCCGGTCGTATTCCGGCCCTTCCTCCCGGAAGCCGTAGGGCCCGTCCTTCGTCAGCCTGTGGGACAGATCTCCGCTGGCGATGACCGCCACCCGTTTTCCGGACCGCATGACCGCCCGCTGAATGCACTGTCCCAGCCGGTAATGCATGGAAAAGGGCAGGCCGGAAAGCCCGATGCGCACCGTCTGATAGTCTCCGTAATACCGGTTCAGGAACCAGAGCGGGATCATCGTCCCGTGATCCAGCCGTCTGTCCTGCTCTCCCATGGTTCCCGCGGGAACATCCGCCGCGTCCGCCTCCTGCGCGATCAGCCGCACAAGCTGCGTGTCATACTTCGCCCGCACCTTCGCATGCGGCGCGCGGAAGCGTCCGAAATCCCCTTCCGCCTCCGTTCCCGGAGAAATATGAAAATAGTCCGCATACATGACCGTATGGGGCGACAGCACCGCCACCGTATCCGGCTTCCAGGCAGCCAGCCGGCGCGCCGCCTCATGGTATGCGTCGATGGTAGCCTGAATCCCTTTTTCCTGTCCCCGTCCCACCTCCGGAATGATCAGCGGCGGATGAGGCACCATAACTGCTCCTGTGATCGGCATGGCAAGTCCTCCCTTCTCTACTTTACGGGCAGCCGCATTCCACGCGGCTGTACTTTTCCAGGCATCCACCGGCCCGCGCGGCCACTGACCGCCCTGCCGCATAGTTCCCCGTGCCCCGTTATTTCCTGTACTCTGCGGTTTCCCCATGCTCCACTATACCGGCACCAGCGCCGGATGAAAATTCAGATAATCTCCCGATACCAGCATATACTCCACACCGTGGAAATTCCCCCGGATGCTGTCACCGAACCGCCTTTCCCCGTGGCAGTGGGAATAGACCACCGCCTTCACGCCGTACTCCTCGGCAATCCGGGTAAAGGGCGAGGTTTTCTCCAGAATGTTCGTGGGCGGATAGTGCAGAAACATGATAAACTTCCGGTATCCTGCCTGCTCCGCCTTCTGAAAGGACTCCCGAAGCCGGGCCATTTCTCTGTCCACCAGCTTCTTCGCCTGCTCCTCCCGCTCCTCGTCCCATCCCAGGATCCGGCCCCGGCCGTCCAGATAAAAGGGGCCTTCAAAGGTGTATCCCTTCGTGCCGACCAGCGCATAATCCTCATAGATGGCAAAATTATTCTGCAGGAAAAACAGCCTGCCCTGAAATTCCTCATTCAGCCGTTCCGTCTTCTTCGCGTCCCAGAACATGTCGTGATTTCCCCGCAGCAGGATCTTGCGGCCGGGCAGCCGCTCGATAAACGCCAGATCCTCCCGGCACTCCGGAAGCTTTCTGCCCCAGGAATGGTCGCCGGTAAGGACGAGGGGGTCTTCCGGCTTTACGAGCCGGTTCACGTATTTTTCTATTTTGCGCTCATGATGCTTCCAGACCCCGCCGAAGGCGTCCATGGGTTTGTTAGCCTGGAAGCTCAGATGCAGGTCGCCTAATGCGTAGAGGGACATGGCGGGGCCTCCTGTTTCATTTCCAGTTTTCTTCTATTTTTTTAATCAAACCTTCGTCTGCCGGCAGCCACTCTACAGAATATAGCTCGTCCTTTGCCAGCCATTTTGAAGCTTCCGCTTCCAGCAAAACCAGATTTCCCTTTACGATTTTGCACCAAAAGCAGTCCATTGATAGATGAAAGGAAGGATAATCATATTCTACCGTATCGATCAGTTCTCCCACTTCGATTTCCGTATCCAGTTCCTCTTCTATTTCTCTCACCAAAGCCTGCTGCGGCGTTTCTCCCGGTTCGATTTTTCCTCCGGGGAACTCCCAGCCCCCTTTAAACTCCCCATAGCCCCGTCTCGTAGCAAATATTTTATGATCCGACTCTATTACCGCTGCAACAACTCTGACAATTTTCATTGGTCTTATTTCTCATTATTTTATAACTACAGTATATTTCTTACGAAGCCTGTTGGAAAGCTCCATATCTGTATCATCAACCACTTTATCCTTCATCAGCCACCCAAGCACAATTCCCGGATCTCTGTCTATAGAAG
>DWUW01000002.1 GCA_019120525.1 Candidatus Eisenbergiella stercorigallinarum
AGGATTTTCAGAGACTTCTGAGGTTTTCTTTCCGGCAGAAGTTTTTCGGCCCGGCTGCCGGGAGCCGGCAGGGCGCGGCAGAGGAACATAGACGTCTTCCTTTTCCTGGTCTTCTTTGATATCCGAGCTTCGGAAATATTCTTCCGCCCAGGCATAGCAGAGGTCATCAGGGACATCCCCATACAGAGTCCGGATCTGCGGGCCAGGCCTGCGGCTTCCTGGGTTTCCAGCTTCCAGCGGTTCTTCCGCGTCAAGAGAGCCTTCCGTTTCCAGATATTCCCGGGCTTTCCTGATGATGAAGCGGAAGCAGTTGCGCATGTTTTTTTTAGGATACAGAGTATTACGTGCAAAATTGAGATCGCTCAGACTGAGCGTCTGGACGTATTCCGAGACACATTCCTTCATGTTCCGCCGCGTTATCCTGTCCGTGTCTTCAGAGACGCGGCGGAGGGATTGGGATATCACATCTTCATCTGACAGGGATCGGATCGCATCCAGTTTCGCCTGTTCGTCCGCCTTCTTTTGGGCCTGTTTTTCCTCCCACTCTTTCCTGTGCAGGGCTTCTTTGGCTTCATATTCGTCATTTTTCTTTTCCATGTCGTTTTCCTTTCTGGCGCCACAGATTTGCGGGCCTGTTTTGAAAACCCGCAAGGCGTGTGGCAGCCGGTGTGATCGTTTGCTGTCTGCTGTTGGCAACATCAGGCCGCCGGACGGCGGGCCTGGATGCTGCGGCAGAGGAAAGGCGAGAAGGTGACGGGTGAAAACCCGCCTTTATTGCAGTAGTAGTAGTGTCTATAGGCCTTCCCATATAGTTCAATGATATCGGACGGAGCCACTGCACGGCCGAGGTACCCTGAAGGGAGGCTTGATCGATACATGGCATGAATGCGGTCCAGCAAATGTTCCGGGGAAATCCCGGAAGGTGCCGTGTATGTACTGTCCCAGACCAGCTGGTACATTGCTGCCGGCGGCTGGGCATAACCTGCCTTGTGAAGCGCTGTAATATCCTGGAACGCAAAAGGGACAACCTGGCTGAGATCAAGCTGGTAAATGCGGAAATGATATTCCAGAGTCCGGTTCAGCATTACCACGTTCTCTCCCTGTCGGGGCGGCAGACTCCTTCTTGCAATCAGCCAATCATCCACTCCCTTATAGTTGGGATTCCACTTGAGACGGCCGAATTTCAGGTTGTGCTTTCCGGCAAGCTGAAACAGCCGGTCTGCTCCTTTCCTCACATATTGATTGCTGTATTTGTCCATATCAAATGCTTCTATAAGCTGTGTCGTACCTGTCGCTGCAAGGATGGGAATCAGCCGTTCAATCCCGCCAAGGTTATTTGCGCCGGCCACGGACAGAAAGGTCCGGTCAGCAAGCAGATGGGCGATATCCCCTTTCAGGAGCCCTTCCGTGATATATATCGTATTGGCGGGAGGCCCGGCAAAGTGAACCGGGCTTTGCGAGGTGGTTCCCATAGGCCTGGAAGCGCTGGAAAGCCAGATGTATTTTGCGCCGGTTTTGTCCGGCGGTGCGTCCTTTTCGCGGATTGGTATGTCTAACAGGATCTGCATGCCGCAGATCAGGCCGTCCAGACTGCGTGCCGGGATCAGGATCCCGGCAGTCCGTTTGGAAATATTCAGTGTCCACTTCCCGGCAGAATCCAGGTAAAATCCCGGAACCCCCTGCACGGTGCATCCCCGCTTTATCAGCCGCTCCGTAAGGGAGCGGCATAGAAATGGGAGCGGGGTGCTTTTGTATTGCAGCTGTGTGATCTGTTCCTGGCTCAGTCCCCGCTTGGGGGATGTGAGATGGGCCAGATGCCTGTCTGACAGATGGAGCATATCCAACATTACGGAATAGGTATGATGGATTACTTTGGCATCCGCCCGGGGCGATTGGGGGATTCCTTCCTTTTTAGAATCTGCCGGCTTGGGGGGTGGAGGGGAGGCCCGGAAGACCTCCCGGGGCGCCGTTTTTCCGGTTTTTATATCGCAGCTTAGGAGTTCGTTTAGTTCGTAGAAGGCATCCGAAGTTGTAATACCATACATGCGCGCGTATAGCTCCAGCATACCTCCGGATTCCCCGCAGTAGTTGCAGCGCCATACATTTTTTACATAATTCAGGTTCAGTTTGCTGGGTTTGCCGCAGAAGGGACAGTCGTAATAATAACTGTCCGGCCCCGGTTTCCTTTTCTTCAGAGGCAGCTGGTCCGCAACCTCCGCGATCCCGAATGGGAAGTCATAGCCGGTCATTGCATCACCCCCTGGCGGATCATCCGGCTTTATTCCCTTCCTGAAGAGAATCCCATACGATCTGCGCGGCGGCGCGCAGGATGTTGTCATTGCCCCTGTAACCATAGACATACCAGCGCAGGTTGGGGAAACGCTTTATGCTGATTTCTTCCAGGGTCATGCCTTTGCATACCCCCATATCTATACGCGTATGGAGAGCGTCCTCCAGAGTCATGTGCCGTTTGATCTCCTCCACAGGGGTAGAACTGGTATAGGCCATTTGTATTTGAGCGGTTTCCGTTTCCTTGGCGGCGGCTGGTGATATGGTGCCTTCCGCTTTCCTGGACCGATCAGGAGTGTCAGCAACGGGATCTGCTGTCTGCCGGAGGTCTGCCTTTTGTATTCTCTTCTGTTCAGAAATTTCTCCGGACAGCTGTGCGCTGACAGAAGACACTGGCGCTTTTCCGGAACCGGGAAAGGGGATTGGGTCTGAAGTCCCAACCGCCTGAAAGCTGTCTGCCATCACATCTGCTGCAGGAGCAGGCTGAGCTGTCTGGACAGGAACAGCCTCTTCTTTCGCAATGGGATTTGCCTGGCCTTGTGATGCCTCTCCCTTTTCGGGGAGCGGCGGAAGCTGCCTGTCATTCGCCCGCCCTGCGGACGGAGAGATATGCTCCGGAATGGGGGAAGGAGAATCTTTTGGTGCGTGAACCGGCTTTATTCTTTCCGGCCGGGTGAAGCCGGCCTGGATCAGGGCACCGGTCAGGGCACGGTTTTCAGCTGCTTTGAGAAAGTTCTCTGTTTCCCTGCGGCTGCAGGCTGCTGTATGCGTGGATACCGGCCTGGAATCCTTTTTGTTCAGGTAAACCTCTGCAGTGCAGGAGGCGGCATCTTCTGTGTTGGAATGCACGATGATCCGGATCCGGCCCTGGGGGCAGGTCAGCTGGAACCACAGCTTCCGGTAGCGTAAGGGCATCCGGTTATCGAGACGGGCCAAAAATTTATAGGGTACGTTATCTGTGCCCCCTGTTTTTTTCATTTGACGGGATCCTTCCGTATTATCTTTCATCTGTTTTTTCCTCCTTAAATTGTCTGGAAGAGTCGAAGAAAACCATTCTTCCGTCCTCCGTTTCTCTTACAGCGCTCCAGTGAAAGGCACTTTGCTGATTCCAGACAGAAAAGCTTTCCTTCCCCAAATTTCAGCAGCCTGTTTCCCTGATATTCTTCGTCCTCCCAGGGTATAGACAGTCTGCCCGGCTGCTTTTTTCGATTTGTTTGAGCGATCTGGTATCTGTATATCCCAGATCCCTGAGATATATAACATCGTTGTTTGATAACTTCATGGGTGATATTCTCCTGATAAAAGGATCAGCTTCTGTCTGGAAATGGTCATACAGCATCTTTTAACTCTTCCGGGAAAAGTTCCGCTGCTTTGGCATATGCTTTCGCATAGAGCTGGATTCTTTCTCCAAGCATGGTATTCCGCTTTGAAGTATCTGCCCGGTGAATC
>DWUW01000361.1 GCA_019120525.1 Candidatus Eisenbergiella stercorigallinarum
CACCGGCTTGTTGGTGGGGATCTCCACCACGTCCATGCCGTAGATATCGCGGAATTCCTTTTCCTCGGTCAGCGCCGTACCGGTCATGCCGGCTTTTTTCTCAAATTTATTGAAGAAATTCTGGAAGGTGATGGTGGCAAGAGTCTTACTCTCCCGCTTCACCTTCACGTGCTCCTTCGCCTCGATGGCCTGATGCAGGCCGTCTGAATAACGGCGTCCCGGCATGATACGTCCCGTGAACTCATCCACGATCAGCACCTGATCGTCCTTCACCACATAGTCCTTGTCGCGGAACATCAGGTTGTTGGCGCGAAGAGCCAGGATAATGTTGTGCTGGATCTCCAGATTCTGCGGGTCGGCCAGATTTTCAATCTGGAAAAACTTCTCCACCTTCGCCACGCCGCGCTCGGTCAGGTTGACCACCTTATCCTTTTCATTGACGATGAAGTCTCCGGTCTCCTCCTGCTCCACGCCCATGATGGCGTCCAGCTTGGAGAGATCCTCCATGTCCTTGCCCCGTTCCATCTGCTTGGCGAGGATATCGCAGGCCTCGTACAGCCTGGTGGACTTGCCGCTCTGGCCGGAAATGATCAGGGGCGTTCTGGCTTCGTCGATGAGCACCGAGTCCACCTCGTCGATGATGGCATAGTGCAGGTCGCGCAGCACCAGCTGCTCCTTGTAGATGACCATGTTGTCTCTCAGGTAGTCGAAGCCCAGCTCATTGTTGGTCACATAGGTGATGTCCTTGGCGTACTCCGCGCGCCTCTCCTCCGGCTTCATGCCGTTTAAGACGCAGCCCACCTCCAGGCCCAGGAACTCATGCACCGCGCCCATCCAGGCCGCGTCACGGCTGGCCAGGTAGTCGTTGACCGTGACCACATGCACGCCTTTGCCTTCCAGCGCGTTCAGATAGGCGGGAAGGGTGGACACCAGCGTCTTTCCTTCACCGGTCTTCATCTCCGCGATACGCCCCTGATGGAGGATGATCCCGCCGATCACCTGTACCCGGAAGGGCTCCATATTCAGAACCCGGCGGGCCGCCTCACGCACTGTGGCATAGGCCTCGGGCAGGATATCGTCCAGCGTCTCGCCGTCGGCGAGCCTTTTCTTAAATTCCTTCGTCCTGTCCCGCAGCGCCTCATCGGAAAGCTCCATCATTGCAGGCCTCAGGGATTCGATTTTATTGACGATGGGCTCGATCCGCTTCAGCTCTCTCTGGCTGTGCGTACCAAAAACTTTTTGAATGATATTCATTGTAACATCTGCTCCATTCGCTCTGTCTGCATGGCAACCGTGCGGGGACCTCCTTCCGGGGAAGCTTCCCGGAAGCTTTTCCGCGGCACTCCCGTCCGCAGACCGGATTTTTTGCGAAAGACGCTCCGCCTGCCCGCACTTCTTTTTATTTTAACAGAAATGAAGCGGTTATTCAATGTCTATCGCTTTTTATTTTCACGAAACATCCCCGCGCCTTGACCTTTCCTATTAAAAGTGTTACACTTTTAACAATGGGTTTACCGGGGGATTTTTTCAGAAAAATCCTGTCAGCTTCCGCACTCCGCGGGGCGCTTCCCCGGTTCCCGGACAACCATCCATAACAATTTATGATGAATGAGGTGCAGACAAATGAGTACAAGTTTTGACGGACTGATTTCCAAGGTAAAGGAATGCGGGCAGAAAACCGTATCCGTCGCTGTCGCTCAGGACAGCGCTGTTCTGGAGGCCGTAAGAGCGGCCAAGGACCGCGGCATTGCCAATGCCGTCCTCGTAGGCGATGAAGAGAAAATTAAGGCGGTAGCCGCCAAAGACGGCATCGATATTTCCGATTTTGAGATCATTCATGAGCCGGATGAGTGGACGGCCGCGCTGACCGCCGTCAAGCTTGCCCACGACGGAAAAGTGGACATGTACATGAAGGGCCTTCTGGAGACCAAGACCTTCTTAAAGAGCATTCTGGACAAGGAGGTGGGCCTTCGGACCGGCAATCCGCTTTCCCATGTGTGCGTGTTCGACATTCCCGGCATCGAACAGCTTCTGTTCTTCACGGACGTGGCCTTCATGACCTATCCTTCCCTGGAGGACAAGGTACATATCATTGAAAATACCGTAAAGGTGGCCCATGCCTGCGGCATCGCCAACCCGAAGGTGGCCCCTCTTGCCGCCGTCGAAGTGGTCAACCCCAAGATGCCCGTCACCGTGGAAGCTGCGGAGCTGACCAAAATGAACGAGGACGGAAAGATCACCGGCTGCATCGTGGACGGCCCTCTTTCCCTCGACCTTGCCATCGACCCGGAGGCCGCAAAGCATAAGGGCGCGACAGGCCGCAAGATCCAGGGAGACGCGGATATCCTGCTCTTCCCTGACATTCATGCAGGCAACCTGGTCTACAAGGCCATCGTCCACATGGTACCCGGCGTAAAGAACGGCTGCATCCTGACCGGAACCAAGGTTCCCGCGATCCTGACCAGCCGCTCCGACACCTTCGAGACCAAGGTGAACTCCATCGCCCTGGCCGCTGTGGTTGCGGAAAACCTTCGCCACGAAGAATAAAATAATGATGTGCCGTCCTTTGGACGGCAGAAGGAGATGTAATATGTCTTTTAAAAGCCTGATCATCAATCCCGGCTCCACCTCCACCAAGATCGGCGTGTTCGAGGATGAGACCCTTCTCTTTGAAGAGACTCTGCGCCATCCCACGGAGGAGATCGCCAAATACGCTTCCATCATCGACCAGAAGGACTTCCGCAAGGAGATCATCATGGACCTTCTGAAGGAGAAAAACTTCGATATCCATTCCCTGGACTTCATCGTGGGCCGCGGCGGCCTGTTAAAGCCCATTCCGGGCGGCACCTATAAGGTGAGCGACGAGCTGCTTCACGACCTCACCATCGGCTATCAGGGACAGCACGCCTCCAACCTGGGCGGCATCCTTGCCAGAGAGATCGGCGATTCCATCGGCGTTCCTTCCTTCATCGTTGACCCCGTTGTGGTGGACGAGCTGGAGCCCGTAGCCAGATATTCCGGCTGCCCTGAGCTTCCCAGAAGAAGCATCTTCCACGCGCTCAACCAGAAGGCTGTAGCAAGAAGATATGCCAAGGAATCTGGCATTCCCTATGAACAGCTCCGTCTGATCGTCGTTCACATGGGTGGCGGCTGCTCTGTCGGCGCACACAGAGACGGACGGATCGTTGACGTCAACAACATCCTGGACGGCGAAGGCGCTTTCTCCCCGGAGCGCGCCGGAACGGTTCCTGCCGGCGATCTGGTAAAGCTGTGCTTCTCCGGAAAGTATACGGAGAAGGAAATCTATAAAAAGCTGGTCGGAAACGGCGGCTTCAACGCTTACGTCGGCACCAACGACGCCAGAGTCGTCCTCAAGGGCGCTGCGGAAGGAAAGAAGGAATATCAGGACGTTCTGGACGCCTTCCTCTATCAGATGGCCAAGGATATCGGCGCCATGTCCGCCGTGCTGGAAGGAAAGGTTGACAAGATCATCCTGACCGGCGGCATCGCCTATTCCGATGTGATCTGCAACGACCTGAAGAGACGGGTCGGCTGGATTGCGGACTTCGTGCTTTATCCCGGAGAGGATGAACTTCTCGCTCTGGTTCAGGGCGGGCTGCGCGTCATGAACGGAGAAGAGGCGGCGAAGGAATATTAAGCTGGTGCGCATATGTCGGCTGGCAGGCGACGCGCCGTACCGGGGACGGATATGTTTCTGAAGCAATCTGAGAAATGAATTTTGAAAATTTGAAAAGCGCTTCCGGGAGATTTCTTCCGAAGGCGCTTTTTTATTCTCATAAAATTCTTATCAACGGAGGATGAATTCATGATAGAAAGAACGTCTTCTGAGGCAACGGCTGTTCAGCAGGATGCGGCTGTCCAGGCGCAGTACAAAACTGCTCAAAATCTGAATATCCGCATTTCCATACATGCAAAATATTCCACCAACAAACAAGGCTTAGGGAACTGGATTTTTTCCCATTATGACCTCCCAGCCGGTACGGAGATCCTGGAGCTCGGATGCGGTACCGGCTCTATATGGAAACACCGGCTTCCCGCTGCGGAAAACGGCGTCAGAGTGTTTCTGACCGATTTTTCGGAGGGTATGCTCTCCTCTGCCAGAGAACTGCTGGGGGAGCAGCCGAATCTTTCCTATGCCGTTGTCAACATTCAGGATATTCCCTATGAAAGCGGACGTTTTAGCCGGGTTATCGCCAACAACATGCTCTATCATATCCCCGACTTGGACAGAGGCCTGTCGGAGGTAAAGCGGGTATTGGCTGACGACGGCATTTTTCTGATGTACAACGATTAGACTATAAGGATTCTCCGGCCGTTACTGACCTTGATGATATTCTGGACTACCTCAGCTCGCTGCCGAGCAGAACCTTCTTCGAAGTGCTGTCCGACCGCGAGACCGTGAAGCGGATTCTGGAAAAAGAAATGGTAAACGGAGTTCTGCATCTTCCGAAAGAATCCGGGATGTTTCTCTGCCGAAAATTCTGAATGGTAATTTGAATTATTCGAATAATTTGCCTCTCCCCCAAAAAAGATCACAACAACAGTGCCTGATAACATTTTATCCAAAGTCCTATAATCTGCAAGAAGGACACGGACAGCATCCGCTCCGCTTTGAATGAACGGACATGTGCCAAGTACATCGCACAGCTGTCTCCAAGATAGCAGTGCACGACTGATGAAGGGAATCATTTTAATCTGTAATAGCAAATGTTCTTCCCGACGCCCTCCCGTTTCAGTTCGCCGGAGGCCACCAATTTCCGCAGCGCCCCTTCGATGGAGCTGATACTAAGTGACGGGCAGAGTTCCCGG
>DWUW01000362.1 GCA_019120525.1 Candidatus Eisenbergiella stercorigallinarum
GTAACGGGGAGGCCCGGAAGGCGGTCCGCATCGTCTGGTGATATCAGCTGTGTCAGGAACGCTCCCGCAGCAAAAGAGCGTCGCAGCCCTCGGCTTCCCAGCGCAGGATCCCGTTTTCGCTCCGGAAACTCCTGCCGGTCCACAGATCCGTATATTCCGCGTCCGCCGGAAGTCCTGCGCGCGCCGCGTCCAGAACGACCGTATCCTTTCCTTCCTTCCAGTGGAACAGAGCGGCGCAGGCTTTTCCTTCGATCACGGCGGTGTAGGCTTCCGAAGCGCTGCTCCCTGCGCTTTCTGCGGGGATAAATGCCGTCTGGGATGCCGCGATCCGGTTGACCTTACGGTTGCAGGCGAAGCGTCTGGTCCGTTCTCTTGCCTCGGGACGTTCATAATCGTCGCTGAGCATCATGACCGTCCCTGCGATCACGGCTGTGGTATAGCGGGCTTTTGCCTCGCCCTCCGTACTGTCCTTTTCCATGCCGAAGCTCCTTAACAGAACGATATGGTCCGGATCATTGTACTGATACAGCCTTCCGTTCAGCCACCAGCCGTAGGTATGGGAATTCAGCTCGTATTCCACATCCCGCGCGGTTCCGAACGCGTCACAGGATACCCGTCTGGCATGGCCGTAGCCGTAAGGAAAGACGGGTGCGATAGAAAGGCTGATAAAAAACGGCCTTCCAATCCGTTTTTCGTCCAGCAGGCTGTCCAGAAACGCATAGGCGCGGTTGATGGCCTGTCTGCCGGTGGTCACGCTCCTGTCATAATGACAGCCCTCCATGCCGCCGTGGGTCATGAAATCCACCTTGACATAATCATAATTCCAAGCCGCGAACCGGTCAAATTTATACCGCGTCATTTCCTCCCAGAGAGGATGAGTGACATCGTAGGGAATGGCTCCGTCCACGCGGGGAAGGAAACGGCCTTTCCCGTCCTTCAGAAGGATCTCGCCGTAGACATGGCCCGGTACGCCGGGAATCTCCGCCCGGGTATCCCGGCCGAAGAAGGCGAAGGGCGCGTCATAGATCCCGGCCTTCTGTCCGGCCTGGTGAAGCTGATCTGCCTGAGCGGCAAGGCGTTCGGGCGTCATGACGTTCCAGCCCGCGTCCAGATTCGCATAGGTGATTCCCTGATTTTCATAGCCTTCCGGCATCAGCTGCGTCCGCAGGAATTCCGCCGATTTCTCATAACGCTCCTCATTCAGACGGAAAGCGAGACCGGCCCAGCTGTTGAAGCCGAAGGGAACGCCGTGCTCCCATTTCAGAGGAGGACGCTCGGAAGAAAGAAAGTCTCCGTAAGCCTCCAGAAGCCTGCGGTAATCCGGCCCGTACAGGATCCCGAAGCGGGAGGAGGAGACCTGCGCGCCGCGCAGGACGCCGTGCGGCTGCGTGTCATGGGTCCCTTCATCGGCCATACCGCAGCGGGCCTCCAGCGTATTGGCGTCCGTGGCGGAGCAGACGATTCCGTTCTTCCAGCGGTCAAAATCCAGAGCGCCCACCAGGATTCCCTCCCGGCTGTCCTCCGAATAAAGGACCGTCAGATCATAGCTGCGGCGGCCCGCTCTCAGGGGAAGCGCCTCGTAGCGCAGCCACATGGTGTTGTCATAGGGGACACAGAGCATGCGGACCCAGAGATCCCTCCAGATATCAGGAATTTCCCCGCCCCTCTTCGTGTCGGGAGAGGAGAAAATGAGCGGAAGGAGAAGCCTTGTGGAAACCTCGGATCCGTCCGCCTCCTGCAGGGAGCAGTCCGCCCATGCCATTCCTCCTTCCGATACGGCAAGGCGTTCCGTGAGGATCAGCCCCTCTTCCCCCTGAAACCGAAGCGTCAGGATTCCGTTTTCCTCTGCCCGGGATTCCAGCCTGGCCGTGCGTGTGTCCACCAGCCTTCCGTCCGCGCTTTCCGCGCGGGCACAGGCCTTCAGAATGTATTTTTCTCCGGCTTCCAGTTCCCAGAAGCCATTTTCTGTGTAAATCCAGCCTGCCATAGTTCCTTTTTCCTCCTTCTGAAGCGCTCTGCGCCTCTTTTTCCTATTGTCAGTTATACTCTAGCCGTTTTGAACGGCTGCGGCAATACATAAATCCGTTGTTTTTTATTTTTAGCAGAAAAAAAGCGCCGGGCCGTCTCGCGGCCCGGCACCCTTTTTTCGGAACTAACCGGTTTTTCTTATGAATTTTTCATAACCACGCTTTCTACGATATCCGCCACATGCTCGCAGGAATCGGCACATTTCTCCAGGTAGGAGTAGATCTCCCTCCAGGTCATGACCGTCATCGGGTCGCTGCAGTCGGTGTGGAGCCTGTGCATACTGTCGATGTAGACCTTGTCGGCCTCCTCCTCCATGGAGTTGATCTTGATGATCTGCTCATGGAGCTTTTTGGAATGCCGGAAATCCGCGAATTCCTCCATCATGACCTTCACAGCTTCGCAGCAGCGGCATACGATCCGCATCAGCTCCAGCGCGTCGGGACGGATCTCCCGGATATTATTATAGTAGATCCGGATCAGCACATCCTCGATATTGTCCGTCAGTTCATCGATGTTCTGGCTCAACATCATGATATCCTCCCGGTCGATGGGAGTGATGAACGCTTTGATCAGCGTATTGAGGAGCGCGTGCTTCTCCATATCCGCGGAATGCTCGACCGTATGGATGGCCGCCATCCGTTCTTCCATCCTTGCCGGGGAAAAATTCGCCATCGTATCTTCCAGCATATGCGCTGCCTGGCAGGAATAGTCGGTACATTTGATAAAGCTGTTAAAATAAACGCTGTCCTGATTCTTAGCCATAGCTTCCTTTCTTTCCGCCGGCATTGCCGGCCTGGTAAAAATTTAAAAGATCGCAATAAACAGTTTCGCCATGATAAAGCTGATCAGCCCGCAGCCCGGGAAGGTGAAGATCCAGGTGAGCACCATATCCTTCACCACGCCGAAATTGACGCTGGAAATCCTTTTGGCCGCGCCCACGCCCATGATGGCGCTGGTCTTGGTGTGCGTCGTGGAGACCGGGATGCCGGAAAGGCTGGAATACAGCAGGCAGAGCGCCGCGGAAAGGTCAGCGGAAAAGCCCTGGTATTTTTCCAGTTTCACCATATCCATGCCCACGGATTTGATGATCTTTTCGCCGCCCACGCTGGTGCCGAGAGCCATTACGATACTGCACAGGAGCATCAGCCACACGGGGATCGTAGCGCCGTCCACACTGCTTTGCCCATGGCTGAAGGCAACGCCGAGAAACAGCACGCCGATGAACTTCTGGCCATCCTGCGCGCCGTGCATGAAGCTCATGGCAGCCGCGCCGAAGATCTGCGCGCCCGTAAAAAAGCGGTTGGTCTTGCGCCGGTCCATCTCCCTGCAGATCAGGGTGACGATCTTGCAGATGAGCCAGCCGGAGATCAGGCCGAGGGCCAGGCTGAGCACCAGGCCATAAAGAACCTTCGCCCATTCGTCCATATTGATGCCGCCGATACCGCTCTGGATAGCGATGGCAGCGCCGGACAGGCCGGCGATCAGGCTGTGGCTTTCACTGGTGGGAATACCGAAATAGGAAGCTCCTACGCTGTATACGACGATGGAGAAAAGCGCTGCGCAAAGGGCGATCAGGGCTTCTCCCGAATTGCCGCCGAAGTCTACCATATTACTGATCGTAGAAGCAACGGAACTGTTGATCTGGGTCATGACGAATACGCCCAGAAAATTGAAGAACGCGCTCATCAGAATTGCGGAACGGACATTCATGCAGCGCGTGGTGACACAGGTGGCGATCGCGTTCGGGGCGTCCGTCCAGCCATTGACGAAGATCACGCCCAGAGTGAGAACCACTGTGATCAGCAGGACTGGACTTGAGGCCATACCATCCAGGAAGGCCGAAAAAGAAACGTCCATAGAAAACTCCTCTCCTCATTTGTGCGAAAATTTACACAAAATACACCTAGACTATACATGAATCTTACGGAACGGTCAATAGGGAAGTGAAAATAAAAAGGGTTTCAAAAAACGGCGTTACCGTTTATAATAAGTAAGACAGAGGACAAAACGGTATACTGGAGAGAAAATATGGTTTTCAGTTCAATGATCTTTATCTGGGCTTTTTTGCCCATTGTTTTTATACTGGACAGGCTGGCGGGGCTTCCCGCGCGGGTATCCCGGGCAGGGCGTCCGGGAAGGGGCGCGTCCCGGCGCGGAAGGGTTTCGGGGAAGCGGGCTCTGGAGAAAAATATCCCGCAGAACATCCTTCTGCTGACCGCCAGCCTCTTTTTCTATGCCTGGGGGCAGCCGGATTATCTGTGGCTGCTGCTGGTTTCCATCCTGGCCGATTATCTGCTCGGACGGCTCCTCGGGTCGGAAAGGAAGGCGCTTTCCGGCAGGACCGTCCGTCTTGTCGTGCTTCTTGCGGGCCTTTTGGTGAATCTGGGGATCCTCGGATATTACAAGTATTTTAATTTTTTCGCGAATACGCTGAACCGCGCGCTTGGGGGCCAGATCCTTGAGATGCGGCAGATCGCCCTTCCGATGGGCGTTTCCTTTTTTACCTTTCAGGCGCTCACCTATCTGGTCGATCTGTATAGAAAAAAGATCCCCGCTGAAAAAAACATCCTGAATATGGCGCTGTATTTTTCCTTTTTCCCCAAGATCACGCAGGGACCGATCGAAAAATACCGTGATTTCGCGCCGCAGCTTGCGGGGCGCAGACAGACGCTGCAGAAAACGGGAGAAGGGATCCGGCGTTTTGTTTACGGACTCGCGAAGAAGGTGCTGATCGCGGATACGCTAGGCTCCTGTGTCGATATGATCTACGGGCTTGAGATCGCTAATGTGAACGCGGCCTTTGCCTGGGCTGCCGCCCTGTTTTATTCCCTGCAGCTTTATTATGATTTCTCCGGCTATTCCGATATGGCCGTGGGGCTTGGGGGGATGTTCGGCTTCCGGCTGTCGGAAAACTTCGATTACCCGTATCTTGCCTCCTCCATCACCGAATTCTGGCGCAGATGGCATATGACCCTGATGTCCTGGTTCCGGGAATATCTGTATTTCCCTCTTGGCGGAAGCAGGAAGGGGAAGCTGCGGACCTATCTGAATATTTTTATTGTGTTTATGGCTTCCGGGCTCTGGCACGGGGCGAGCTGGGATTTCATCTGCTGGGGGATGTACCATGCCGTCTTTCAGGTGGCGGAACGGCTGGGGCTGGGAAAGCTTCTGGAAAGAACGAGAGTGGTAAAGCACGTTTACGCCTGTCTGGTGGTGTGCGTAGGCTGGGTCTTTTTCCGGGCGGGGGATATGCTGCTGGCATTTCAGCATCTGAAACGGATGTTTTTGCCCTGGATGTATCAGACGTCCGGATATGCGCTGCAGGAGATCGTGGATCACCGCGCGATGCTTGCCTTTGTCTGCGCTGTCCTGGGCTGCGGCATCATCCAGAAGGCATTCCGGCGGTTCAGGGACAGCGCGGCTGAGCTGGTATTCTGCATGGCGCTTCTGGCCTGCAGCATCCTCTCCATGGTGAGCAGCACCTACAGCGCCTTCCTGTATATGAATTTCTGACGGAAGAAACGAAAAACGAGGGACCGGCGCGTTGCCGGGGTATCCGGAAAGGAAAAAATGATGACAAAAGGAAAAGCGGCGGCATGGCTTGCAGGCTTCGCGCTCCTGCTGCTGGGGCCGGGAGCGGCATACGCGTTTGCCCGTCCCCTTCTGAATACGGAAAATACGGAGAACCGGCAGCTGGCTGAAATGCCTTCCCTGTCTTTTGAGGGCGCGAAGGAATTTACGGACAGCCTGAAGGCGTTTCCCGGGCTGTTTAACAGCTTTTTTAACGATCATGTACCGTTCAGGAGCCAGCTCATCCGGCTGAACAGCCTCCTGAGCGTGGAGATCCTTGGGGATCCGGCCTCTGACAGCGTGGTCCTTGGGAAGGAAGGCTGGCTGTTTTATGCGGATGAGGAGAGCATAGAGGATTATAAGGGGACCAATCTTTATACCGAAGAGGAGCTTGCGCAGATCCGGGATAACTGCCTGGCGTCAAAGGATTATCTGGAAAAACGGGGGATTGAATTTGTCGTTCTGATCCCTTCCAATAAAGAAGATATTTATTCCCGGTATCTTCCGGACTATATTACAAAGAAGGGAGAACTGACCAGGGCGCGGCAGGTTGTGGACTGCCTGCGCGAGGCCGGGATCCGTGTGGTCTATCCCAGGCAGGAGCTTTTGGATTACAGCGGGAAATATGACCTTTACTGGCATTACGATACGCACTGGAATAACCTTGGCGCCTATATCGGCGCGAAGGCCCTGCTTGAGGAGCTGGGGGTCCAGGTCCCGCCGGTGGAGGAGCTGACCATTGAGCCGGATGATTTTTCCGGCTACGACCTGGCTGGTATGATGAACCTGAAAAGCTACTATGAAGAAAATCTCCCGGCTGACGTCAATTATCTTCTGTCCGGATATCCCGTCAATAATATGACGGCCATTCAGGTCAACGACGCGACGGAGCTGATCTATCAGTCCGACGCGCCGGATAAGCGCAGGTTTTTTATGGTGCGGGACAGCTTCGCGGGCAGTATGGCGCCGGTGCTGGCGTCCAGCTTCGCGTATACGTATATGCCGCACTGGAACGGCTGCTTTGAGCAGTCCATGATCGATGCGCAGCAGCCGGATATTTTTGTCTATGAGGTGGTGGAAAGGCGGCTGGATATCCTTCTTTCCTTCCGGCTGTCCGAGTAGGGCCGCCGGGCGTCGGAACAAAGGGGCCGGCGGCCGCTTCCGCTTTGAAATGAGGAACGTTATGGCAAACAAGGGAAAGCAGAACAGCTTTGTAATGCAGGCAGGCATCCTGGCAGCGGCCGGGATCATCTGCAAGATCATTGGCATTCTGTACAGAAGCCCTCTGGCCCATGTGATCGGGGACGAGGGAAACGGTTATTATTCTTCGGCCTATGAGATTTATACCATCATCCTCCTGGTTTCCTCCTACAGCATCCCGTCCGCGATCTCCAAGGTGATCGCCCAGCAGCTGGCGCTGGGGAGATACCGGAACGCCAGGAAGATCTTTCACTGCGCGCTTCTGTATGTGGTGGTTGTCGGCGGGGCGGCCAGCATCCTGACGCTGGTATTCGCCGGCGTCCTGGTGGGAGGGAACTCGGTGCCTGTGCTGAGGATCTTTGCGCCCACCATTTTCTTTTCCGGGCTTCTCGGTGTGCTGCGCGGATATTTTCAGGCGCACGGCACAATGGTACCCACCTCCTTTTCTCAGATCCTGGAGCAGATCCTGAACGCGGTGGTCAGTATCCTTGCCGCGTTTCTTCTGATGCGTACGGTGGCCGGGCAGGACGATACCACGCGCGCCATATACGGCGCTTCCGGCAGCGCGGTCGGTACGGGGGCGGGTGTGCTTGCCGCCCTTTTGTTCATGGGATTCGTTCTTTTTCTGAACCGGCATATTCTCGCAAGGCAGGAGAGACGTGACCGCAGCGGGGAGCTTCTGGGTACGCAGGAGGTTATCCGCATCATCATTACCATGGTGACGCCCATCATTCTGAGTACCTTCATTTATAATTGCAACAGCTCCCTGAACCTGACGGTCTATACCAGGATCCTGGAATACGTAAAAGGGATTCCGGAGGCGGATGCCTATACGCAGTACGGATTGTTTTCCGGAAAGGCGAAGCAGATCTCCAATATTCCCATCGCCCTGGCCTCCGCCATGTCCACTGCGGTGATCCCGGGAATCTCAGGCAGCTTTGCCAGACGGGATATCCGGGACACCAACCACAGGATCGCCACCGCGGTCAGGACTACCATGCTGTTTTCCATTCCGGCCGCGGTCGGGCTGGCGGTGCTGGCAAAGCCGGTCGTCCTGCTCCTCTATCCGCAGAAGGAATCCGTGGATATGGTTTCCTGGCTGCTTGCGGGGCTGAGCATCAGCGTGGTATTTTATGCGGTTTCCACCATATCCAACGGCGTCCTGCAGGGGATCGGGAAGGTAAACCTGCCGGTGATCAACGCGGCGGCGGCGCTGGTGGTCCAGACTGTGGTCCTGGTGCTGCTTTTGCTGTTTACGGACCTGGGGCTCCACAGCCTCGTGATCGCCACAGTCCTGTATTCCTTCCTCATGTGTATCCTGAACGGCCTTTCCGTAAGGAAGGCGCTGGGCTACAGGCAGGAGGCGGTGAAAACCTTCTGTATTCCCTTCTGGGCGTCGGTGATCATGGGCGGAGCCGCGTTCGGCGTCTATCACGGGTTATATCTGCTGCTTCCCGTGAATGTGGTCTGTCTGGCCGCAGCCCTTCTGGCGGCGGCTGCGCTTTATTTTGTCCTGGTGATCAAAATGGGCGCGGTGCAGGAACAGGATCTCAGGGCGCTTCCCGGAGGGAGCTTCCTGGTGAGGCTGGCGCGCGGATGCCGTCTGATCTGAAGGAACCGCTGTTTGCGGCAGAGATGGAAAGAAGAAGCCGGAAAAGCAGGAAAGGGCTGGACGAATCCGGCCTGACGCAGTACAATATGGAAAGCTTTGAAGTGGGATATTGAAGGAGAAGCATTCATGGTAAAGATACGAAAGAACGCAAAAGGGGCGTATATCCGCCGGGCCGCTGCCTGGTTTGCCGTTTTTCTTGCGGCATCGGCTTTGACGGCATGCGGCCCGGCGCGGGAAGAAGCGGCGGCCGTTGCGGAGGAAACGCAGGAAAGCGCGGCGCCTTCGGAGCAGCCGCTGGAAGAGGAGACACAGGCGCAGATGGAGGGAGAGGCAGCCGCCGTGGAAGGAAACGACGGGGCGCACAGCTTCCTGACGGGAGAACCGATGGATCCGGAAGAGGTACAGAAGAGGCCTCTTGCGGTGATGTTCAATAATCACAGGGACGGCTGCCCTCAGTATGGGATCGCGGCTGCCTCCATTATTTACGAAGCTCCCGTGGAAGGCAGGATCAGCCGCCTGATGGGGCTGATCGAAGGATATGAAGACCTGGACCGTCTGGGATATATCCGTTCCAGCCGGGATTATTTTGTCTATTGCGCGTTGGAGTATGATGCCATTTACGCCCATTTCGGCCAGGCGACTCCTTATGTGGGAGATCTGATCAACAGCGACCGGGTAGACAATATCAGCGGGGCAGTCGCGGGGATCGACCATCCGGCCGCGGATGCTTTTTTCCGTACCAGCGACAGAAAGGCGCCCAATAACGTATGTATCGATGTGGAGGGCCTGATGCGGGATATTGACCGCTTTGGCTACAGCCTGACCTATCATGATACCCATAAGGCCAAGTTCGTTTTCGCGGCGGACGGGCAGGAGGCAGAGAATTCGGGAAGTACGCAGGCAAAGATCCTGTATCCGGGAGGGAAGGAAACGGATCTGGGAAATGGCTACAGCCGGGTTGAGGCCAGATTTGAATATAACGAAGAGGATGGAAAATATTACCGTTATCAGTACGGCGGCCCACAGATCGATGAAAAGACGGGAGAGCAGCTTGCCTATGACAATGTGATCTTCCAGTACTGTCACGGAGAAGTGAGGGATGATAACGATTATCTCGCGTTCGGGCTGCATGGGGACGATGGAATGAAGGTTCAGGTATTTACCGGAGGAAAGATGACGGAAGGGACCTGGTCGCGGTATTCCGATAATGATCCTGCTTATTATGTGGACGGCGAGGGGAACCCGATCGAGCTGAATCAGGGAAAGACCTGGATCTGCCTGATCTGGCAGGAGTATGCGGACGATGTGGTTTATGAGTAGGAACGGAGGGAACAGATGAAAAGGGTATGGAACAGCCTGCGTCTGGCCTTGGCGATGTATTCCATCATACCGGCGCGTCAGACGGAAAGAACAAGGGAAAATATGAGATATCTGCTCTGCTTTGTGCCGTGGGTGGGAGCAGTCATCGCGTTTCTGATCGCGGAATGGAGGATCGTGCATCCTTACCTGCTGAACTATGAGCTGCTGCGTTCGGTGATCTGTGTGATGGTCGCCCTGCTGCTTTCCGGAGGCGCGCATATGGACGGCTTTTTCCGGACGGTGGACGCGCTCTGCTCCCATCAGCCCAGGAAGGGTAAGCTGGATATCCTGCAGGATTCCCACAGCGGCTATTTTGCCATCATCACCTGCGTCAGCTATTTTCTGCTGATCGTTGGCCTGTGGAGCGAGATGCCGATCGACGGCTGGCCTGTGGTGGTATACGGCTTTATTCTTTCCCGGTCCCTCTATGGCCTGTCCATATTGTGGTTTCCCCATACCAGAGAGAGCAAATGCTCCCGGTTTGTGCCGGACGACCGGAGAGGGAAGCTTACCGTGACGGTTGTCCTGGCGCTGTATACAGTCCTGTGCGTGTTTTTTATGCTCCGGACAGATCCTGTCGTAGGGCTGGGCTGCCTTGTGGGAGCCATGATCGCGTTCCTGTATTACTGCTGGGTGGCGTTTAAGCATTTCGGCGGGATCACGGAGGATATCGCCAGCTTTTTCGTGCAGGTATGCGAGATCCTGGTGCCGCTCATGGCGCTTCTGGTCTATCGGATGCCTACGGATTTTACCAGCTTCTGAGCCGGGGCGGCTGTCCCGACGGCTGATGTGGAAAAGATAAGCAAGAAAGAAGGCGTGTGATAAATGATATCGGAAAAATACAGAGCCATGCTCGGCGGTAAGTCCGTGATCCGGACGTTGTCCGAGTTCGCGGCGAAACGGGGAGCAGAGATCGGCTATGAGAATGTGTTTGACTACAGCCTGGGGAACCCTTCCGTTCCTGTGCCGCAGGAATTTACGGACTGCTGTATCCGTCTGCTTCGGGAAAAGGATCCCATGCAGATCCACGGCTACAGCCCAAGCCTGGGGATCCCCTCTGTGCGCGAAGCGGTTGCCGCGTCCCTGAACCGGAGATTTGGAATGAATTACGGGCCGGAGCATATATTTATGGCATCCGGGGCGGCGGGGGCGCTGGCCCATGCCTTCCGCGCGGTCACGAAGCCCGGTGATGAGATCCTCACCTTCGCTCCGTTTTTCCCGGAGTACCGTCCGTACGTGGAAGGGGCGGGAGATACGCTGAAGGTGGTTCCCGCGGATACGCAGGCCTTCCAGATCAACTTTGAGGCGTTTGAGGAGCTTGTGAGTAAGAAGGTGGCGGCTGTTTTGGTCAACTCCCCGAACAATCCTTCCGGGGCCGTTTATTCGGAAGAAACCCTTCGCAGGCTGGCGGATATCCTCCGGAAGAAGCAGGAGGAATACGGACATGATATTTTCCTGATCTCCGACGAGCCCTACCGGGAGATCGCGTTCGACGGGAAACAGGTTCCTTATGTTTCCTCCCTTTATGAAAATACGATCTCCTGCTATTCCTTTTCCAAATCCCTGTCGCTGCCGGGAGAGCGTATCGGTTATGTGGCCGTGAATCCGGCCTGCCGGGAGGCTGAGACCATTGTGAATATGTGCGGCCAGATATCCAGGGGAACCGGCCATAACTGCCCTCCTTCCCTGATCCAGCTCGCCGTGGCGGAGGTGATCGACCGGACGGCGGACCTGTCCGTCTATGAAACCAACAGAAATCTTCTGTATGACTGCCTGACCGGCCTTGGTTTTACCTGTGTCCGCCCGGAAGGTACTTTTTATATTTTCCCCAAAGCGCTGGAAGAAGATGCCAATGCCTTCAGCCAAAAGGCGCTTGCCTACGACCTGATCCTGGTGCCTGGAGATACCTTCGGCTGTCCCGGATATTTCCGGATGGCGTACTGCATCGATACCGAAAAGGTGAAGCGTTCCCTTGAGGCGCTGGAGCGCTTTGTGCGTACGGAATATGGAAAACAGGGCTGATGGCCCGGGAGGAGGATTCTATGTATCAGGCAGGACTTGTGCTGGAGGGCGGCGGCATGAAGGGGATCTATACCGCCGGCGTCCTGGATTTTTTCCTGGATAAGGGAATTGAATTTTCAAGCTGCTACGGCGTTTCTGCCGGAGCCTGCCACCTGTGCAGCTTCCTGTCGAAGCAGCGCGGGCGCGCTTATGACATAAGCGTGGACTATCTGGACGATCCGAACTACTGCAGCGTATCCAGCCTGCTCAGGACAGGGGATCTGTTCGGGGTGAAAATGTGCTATGACGATATCCCCAACCGGCTCAATCCCTATGATTATAAGGCTTTTGACTCCTACCGGGGGAGAGCGTTCGCCGTAGTGACCAATATTGTGACCGGGCAGCCGGAGTATCTGAGGCTGCGGGATATGCATAAGGATATTGCCGCGGTACGCGCTTCCGCGTTCCTGCCCCTGGTTTCCCGTAAGGTGGAGATCGGCGGGAAGCTGTATCTGGATGGCGGGCTGTCCGACAGCGTGCCGATCCTGCGTTCCATTCTGGACGGCAACCGGAAAAATGTGGTCGTGCTCACCAAGGAGGTGGGATATCGCAGAGAGCCCTCAAAGCACCTGGAGCTGATCCGGATCAGATACGCGAAATATCCGAAGATCTATGAACTGATGAAAAACAGGCATGTGGCCTATAACCGGATGCTGGACTATCTGGCCGCGCAGGAGGAAAACGGCCAGGCGTTTGTGATCCGGCCGCAGAAGAAAAGCGGCGTCGGAAGGGTGGAAAAGGATAAAGAGAAGCTTCGCCTGCTTTATGAAGAAGGCTATCGGGAAGCAGGAGAGAACTATGGCCGTCTGATGGCCTATCTGGAGGAAAAGGGATGATAGAATTTTTAAAAGCGGTACTTTTTGGAATTGTGGAGGGGATCACTGAATGGCTTCCCATCAGCAGTACGGGCCATATGATCCTTCTGGATGAGTTTGTGGCCCTTGACGTTTCCCCGGAGTTCTGGGAGGTCTTTCTGGTCGTGATCCAGCTTGGGGCGATCTTTGCCGTGGTCATTTTGTTCTGGAATCAGATATTCCCTTTCCGCCTTTCGAAAAAGGAGAGAAAGAACGGGATCATCCGAAAGGATATTTTCCTGATGTGGTTTAAGGTGGCTGCGGCGTGCGTCCCGGCCATGATCTACGGGCTTCTGCTGGACGATCTGATCAGTCCGTATCTTTATAACGCGACGGTAGTGGCCGTCATGCTGATCCTGTTCGGGGCCGCGTTCATTGGGATTGAAAACTGGAACCGCGGAAGGAAGCCCAGGGTGAAAACGATAGACAGCCTGACCTGGCGGGACGCGGTATTGATCGGCCTGTTCCAGCTCATCGCCGCTGTTTTCCCGGGGACCTCCCGTTCCGGCGCGACCATCGTGGGCGCGCTCCTGATCGGCGTGAGCAGGACCGTATCCGCGGAATTCACCTTTTTCCTGGCAATCCCGGTGATGTTCGGGGCAAGCCTTTTAAAGCTTGTGAAATTTGGCTTTGCCTTCAGCGGTTCGGAGATCCTTCTGCTGGTCACGGGAATGGTATCCGCTTTCGTGGTTTCCATGCTGGTGATTTCCTTCCTGATGAGCTATATCAGAAAGCATGATTTCAAGGTGTTCGGCTGGTATCGGATCGTGCTTGGCATTCTGGTGCTCCTTTATTTTTATGGGATCGCGTAAGGGTTCGGCCCGCCGTCAGCCTGCTGCAGGAAGACGGCGGGCTTTTTGGCGGCGCGCCTGGAGGCTGCCGTTGTTTTTTTACATAGATTTTACAGGAAGCCTGGTGCATTCCGGCTGCGGTGCTGTTACAATAAACAGGACGGGGCCGGAGCTTTTTGCGGTAGGAGAGGCTTCCGCTCCATGGAATGAGGAGAAAAAAGCATGCAGAAAATATTTGTGATCGAAGATGATGAAAATATCCGCAATCTGGTAAAGATCGCCCTGGAGGGTTATGGCTATCAGGTTGCTTCATATGAAACGGCAGAGGAAGCCCTTGAGGAGCTGGAAGAGGGAAAGCCTGACCTCGCCGTATTTGACCTGATGCTTCCCGGTATGGACGGCCTGTCCGCCATCCGGCTGATCCGGGAACGGGAGGATAGCCTGAAAAGTATCCCGATCATCGTGCTGACGGCCAAGGATAAGGAATACGATAAGGTGGTCGGCCTGGACGGCGGCGCGGACGATTATATGACAAAGCCGTTCGGGGTCCTGGAGCTTGCCGCCAGGATCCGCTCTCTTTTAAGACGCGTGACGGAGCGGCAGAATATAAAAACAGAAGGGATTGTCAGCCTGGGAGGCCTTACCATCAATACGGATGCCAGGGAAGTGAGCATGAACGGATCCCCCGTGGCGCTTACCTTTAAAGAATATGAACTTCTGATGTATCTGGTGGACAACCGGGCCAGGGTAGTGGAGCGGGACGAGCTTCTGAATAAGCTCTGGGACTATTCCGCGGATATTGAGACGCGTACGCTGGATATCCATATCCGTACGCTGCGCCAGAAGCTGGGAGAAGAGGGGAGCAGATACATCAAGACGGTACGCAGTGTGGGATATCGGTTCGTGCTTCCCCAGGAAACGGAAGGCTGACAGGGAGATTGGTATGAAACGGGCGGTTTTGCTCAGATTTGTGGTTATCCTGCTGCTGGCCCTGGCGGTCAGCGGCGCTTTTTCTTATTATTTTATCGGAAGGAATATGCTGCAGCATGACATGTCCGCCATGCTCAATACCATCCATGCTGTGGATTATGCGCTGGATTATGGTACGGATCTGCAGGCCCAGGTGGAAACGCTCCATGCCGCGGCCATGGATGAAAAGACCAGGATCACGGTGATCGCTTCTGACGGGACGGTGGCCGCGGACAGCGAAATAGACCGGCCGGATGTGATGGAGAACCATCTGGAACGGGATGAGGTGCAGGAGGCGTTTTCAAACGGCACCGGCAGCGACACACGCAGCTCAGAGTCCCTGGGAGAAAGCATGCTTTATGTGGCGGCCTGCTCCTCCAACGGCAGATATGTGGTCCGTCTGGCGGTTCCCTATACCAATCTGATCGATTATATGCTCAGCATCTTTCCTGTGCTGCTTCTGGGGACAGGCATCGCCTTTGCGGTGAGCGTTGTCATAGCTGCGCGTTTTTCCGATACCATAACCACCCCCCTCAATGAAATTTCCGCGGAGATGGAGAAGGTACGGGGAGAACAGCCGGATTTTTCTTTTAAAAAATATAAATACAAAGAGCTGAACGTGATCTCGGAAACCACCATGAAAATGGCGGCGGAGATCCGGGCGCATATGGACAGGCTGGAAAAAGAAAAAAAGATCCGTCAGGAATTTTTCAGCAACGCTTCCCATGAACTGAAGACTCCCATCACCTCCGTGCGGGGATATGCGGAGCTCCTGGACCAGGGGTTTATCCGGGATGAGGCTACGAAAAAGGATTTTTATGCCCGTATCCTGAAGGAAACGGACAATATGACGAATCTGATCAATGATATCCTGATGATCTCGAGGCTGGAGGCAAAGGAGGCGGAGGTAACCCTTTCAACGGTCCGGATCGGCCCTCTCCTGACGGAAATTTTTGAATCCATGGAGCCTATCGCGGCGGACGCGCAGGTCATGCTCCACAAGGAATGCAGTCCGGTTGCCATTGAGGCCAGCACCCAGCAGATGCGTGAGCTGATCATGAACCTGGTCAGCAATGGCGTCAAATACAATCATCCGGGCGGGAACGTATGGGTGGAAGTCTGGCCGGAAAATGGAATGTTGTATATTCAGGTGAAGGATGACGGCTGCGGGATCAGCAGGGAGGATCAGGACCGGATCTTTGAACGCTTCTACCGCGTGGATAAGGGGAGAAGCAAGAAAATCGGTGGCACCGGCCTGGGGCTTTCCATAGTCAAGCATATTGTGGAGTATTATAATGGAAGCATAAAGCTGGAAAGCGAACCGGGGAAGGGGAGCTGTTTTACCGTCGGAATTCCCTTTAAAAAGCGGTGCTGAGCCCCCTTTTTGCCGTGAAAATAGGATGATAAGTTGACAAATAGGCGGTTTTGCAGTAAACTGGCCTCAGCGTTCAGGTATTTTACTGCTCTGCTATGCTTGAAGAAAGATCATATACCTGGATCGAGGGAAAGCAGTTTCAGTTTCCTAAGGAGGAGAAAAGTTATGAAGGAAATGAAGAAAGCGGCAGAAAAGGCAGCCGTAAAGGAAGAAGCGGTAAAGACTGAGGTAAAAGCAGCTGAGAAAACGGAAGAGGTGAAGGCGCCTGCCGCAAAGAAGGCCGCCGCGCCGAAGAAGGTTTCCGCTGCCGGAAAAGAAGCCGTTAAGAAAGAAACCATAAAGACTGCGACGAGAAAGACAGCTGCAAGGAAGGCCCCTGCAAAGGAAGAGCCCGCCAGGGAGGAGGCAGCCGCTGTTGAGGCCGCTCCCGCCGTGAAGGAAGAGGAAAAGCCCGCGAAGGCGCCTGCCAAGAGAGGGCCGAAGAAGAAAGCGGAGGTTGTGGGAAATGTGACCGTCCAGTTTGCTGGCAAGTCTTATTCCACGGAAGAGCTGGTTAAGATCGCGAAGGATGTCTGGAAATATGACCTCGGCAGGGACGAGGCGGACTTTAAGAGCTTTGAGCTGTATGTGAAGCCGGAAGAGAGCAGCGTATATTATGTGGTAAACGGTGACGTTACCGGAAGCTTCAATATCTGACCGGCAGCTGCAGCAAAGGTAGTTAATAAGGATAAAAAGAGGGCGCGGCATCAGCCGCGCCCTTTGTGTGTCTTGCATGACCGGATGGGGGAGCTTTTCCTGTCCGGTCAAAATTTTTTCTGGATCCCGCGCCGCGGCGGCATCCTTTCCGGACTTTCCGGAATCCGGATGAACCGTCAGCGCATCGTAACCAGGCTGGTGAGGTCCACGCCGGCCATGGCGGAAGCCTGCGCCACATAATTCGGATCTCCGGCATGCTTGTAGAAATCATATGCCAGCTTGGGCTGGGCGCTTCCGTTCAGAAGCCCGACCGCCATTCCCTGGGCGATCTCAACCGCTTCATCCATTTCCCGTGAAATGATCAGACCGTCCACATAGCGGTTGCTGATCGCCTGCAGATAGGCGTAGGTAACGGCGATCGCCTGCTGCTGTTCTCCGTTTATGGAGGAATATCCCACTTCGGAAAGCTTCACGGTACGTACCGCGCCCGAAGGGGAAAGCAGCTCAGGCTGCGACAGGAAATCTGTGATAACATCGATATTCTGCATGGTCACATAACGGGAACTCTGGCTGTGCGTGGCATAACCGGTGGGAGTCCAGTTGTTCGGATCATAAAGAGGGACGTTATAAGGATGGCTGGACAGTCTCCAGTCAATATTTCCCTCCGCGCGGATATAGTCGTTAAAGGATACCAGGAACGGACGGGAGCCGTAATACTGGGCAGGATTGGAGGCTGCCGCCCACTGCTGGTCGGTTGCCACATAAACCCGCGCGTTCGCGTTTTCCGACTTCAGCCCGTTGTACAGGATCCGGAACGCCTTCGCATATTCCGCCGCGTACTGGTTTACGTCCACAGCCTGCATATAGTTCCACATCTGGCGGGCGTTGACTTCATTTCCGACGATCCAGTTATCCACTGTCCCGTGCCCGGTGTTGGAATAACGCTGCCCCAGGAAGGAGGCGACAGCGGCAAGCTTTTCCGCCCCGGCCTGGTCGGCGGCATTCAGCGCGTAATAGTTGGCGGCTACGCCGTCCCGGGCCAGAGGATGGATCAGCGTAGGGTCAGCGCCAAGGTCATTGAGGATAATGAAGGTCACCTGGATGCCCTGGGCATTCAGACGGCGGGCGACGATATCATATTCAGATACCACCTGCGCGTTGAAATGCCAGGTTTTCCCATTATACTGGTAATCGATACCGCCTCCGCTTGTGATCCGTCCCAGCAGAAGATTGTAGGTCGCCTGATGAACGCCGAGGTCAGTCAGGTTATTGGCGTTTAAAAGCTGGGCGGCCGGAAGGATCCCCTTGATCGCGCCGTCCCGCCGCGCGGCGGTATGGGTAGCGCAGGCTTCCGGATTCGTGATATATACCGAATTGGATACCGCTGTGGGAACGCCGTTCTGGATGGCGACAATGGTAAATTTTTTGAACAGGTTGCTGTTTGCCGTGTTCTTATTTAAAGGAAAAGAAAAGGTCGCGGTCCCGTTCGGAGCCTGCGCAACCTCTACGCCCTGTACCCCGGATTCGTAAGGCGCCTGCGCGTACAGGTGAAGGATACCGTCTTCCGACGCAACGGACGAGGTTCCGGTTACGACGACCTGGTTTCCCTGAATGAGTGCGGAATTCAGTGTTGCGCCTCCTGCGGCCGCGCTTTCCGATCCGGAACAAAGAAACAGGATAAGAAAGGCGAACATGGCAGAAAGGAGACAGAATGAGCTGTGTTTTTTCATAGTGTCAGATCCCCCTTTGAATATGCGGGCATTCCTCCGGATGCCCAAGATAAATGTGGTTAAAATAGTTACATATAGAGCATATAACGATAGGCGAAAATATGCAAATATTTTTCGAAATGATTTGCGCGGGAGGGGGCGGGAAGGACGCCGCGCAGGCTCAAGGCCTGCGGCCTTTCGCTATGTGGCTGTCGGCGCATGTCCGCGCGGGGGTAAGCGGGGGCGGGAAGGACGCCGCGCAGGCTCAAGGCCTGCGGCCTTTCGCTATGTGGCTGTCGCCACATATTCCTCCGGAAAAATCAGGGCCTGGAAATCTGCAAGCAGCTTTCAGGCCCTGCCTTTTCCGGAGGACTGCGCGGCTTGTAGAAAAAATAAAAAATCCGTTGACAATGGGTAGGAGAAGTGTTAATGTATGTGTCAGAAGGTGTTAGCACTCTGGTTGGTTGAGTGCTAACAGCCGAAATGGGGTGACGAATGTATGGAAGGACAACTGGACGAGCGGAAAATGAAGATCCTGCATGCGATCATCCGGAATTACCTGGAAACGGGGGAGCCGGTTGGAAGCAGGACGATCTCCAAGTATACGGACCTGAACCTCAGTTCGGCCACGATCCGGAATGAGATGGCGGATCTGGAGGAGCTTGGCTATATCATTCAGCCCCATACGTCTGCCGGAAGGATCCCTTCTGACAAGGGCTACCGCCTGTATGTGGACAGCATGCTGGAGGAGAGGGACAGGGAGGTGGAAGACCTCCGGGAGCTGCTTGTGGAGAAGGAAGATAAGATGGACCATCTCCTGAAGCAGGTGGCAAGGTTCTTGGCAGCCAACACGAACTACGCGGCAATGATATCATCGCCGCTTTATCATGGGAACAAGCTGAAGTTCATCCAGCTGTCCAGGGTGGATGAGCACCAGGTCCTGGCGGTGATCGTGGTGGAAGGCAACGTGATCAAGAACACCATGCTCCATGTGGAGCAGGCGCCGGATCAGGAAACCATGCTGAAGCTGAACATCCTGCTGAACACCCATCTGAACGGGAAGACCTTAAATGAGATCAATCTCGGGATGATCGCCAACCTGAAGCAGCAGGCGGGCATCCACAGCGCTATGGTGGGTGAGATCGTGGATGCGGTGGCTGAGGCCATACAGGCCGACGAGGATCTGGAGATCTATACCAGCGGAACGAACAATATCCTGAAGTATCCGGAGCTGGCGGATAAGGAGAAGGCCGGTGAGCTGATCACGGCGTTTGAGGAGAAAAAGGCGTTAAACCAGATCGTACAGGAAACGCTTGCGGATGAAAGCGGAACCGGGATCCAGGTCTACATCGGCGACGAATCGCCTGTGCAGACGATGAGAGACTGCAGCGTGGTCACCGCGACCTATGAACTTGGAGAAGGCATGAAGGGAACGGTAGGGATCATCGGGCCGAAGCGGATGGATTACGATAAGGTGGTAGGCATCCTGAAGAATCTGATGAGCCAGCTGGATGCCCTGTATAATAAAAAGACATAGAACGGCGGACGGAGGAACGGACGCGGGAAATGGAGTGAAGCTGAATATGGAAAATCAGGATAACAGAAACAGGGAAGAAGAACTGGATGCCGCTTCCGGGGCGAAAGCCGCGGAAACGGATGAAGCGGTTGAGATTCCCGTAGAAGACGGAAACCTTGAGGAAGAGGAAAACAGCGGATCCGTCTCTGAAGACAATAAGGAAACAGATCAGGCAGCGCAGGAGGAAAACGCAGAAGACGCGGAAGACTCCGGCAGCGCGAAGGAAGGCTTTTTCCGGAAGAAGAAAAAGGATAAAAAGGAAGAAGCCATGAAGACGAAGATCGATGAGCTTGAGGACCGGGTGAAGCGGCAGATGGCCGAGTTTGAGAATTTCCGCAGGCGCACCGATAAGGAAAAGGCAGCAATGTTCGAGACCGGGGCGAGGAGCGTGATCGAAAAGATCCTCCCGGTGGTTGACAACTTCGAAAGAGGCCTGGCAGCCGTACCGGAGGAGGAAAAGGGAAGCGCCTTCGTGGAAGGGATGAACAAGGTATATAAACAGCTTTTGACCGAGCTGGACAATATGGGCGTCAAGCCCATAGAGGCTGTAGGTCAGGAATTCGATCCGAACTTCCACAATGCGGTCATGCATGTGGAAAATGAGAATCTGGGCGAGAACATCGTGGCAGAGGAATTCCAGAAGGGTTACACATATCATGATACTGTGGTAAGACACAGCATGGTTAAGGTTGCGAATTAAAAATTGGGGAAACCCATAGAACAGAACAGCCGCCGGAGGGCGGAATGGAGGAGTTTATTATGAGCAAGATTATCGGTATTGACCTTGGTACGACAAACAGCTGCGTGGCAGTGATGGAAGGCGGAAAGCCTACTGTGATCGCAAACGCGGAAGGCGCGCGCACTACGCCCAGCGTGGTCGCGTTCACGAAGACCGGCGAGAGACTGGTCGGCGAGCCCGCAAAGCGTCAGGCGGTGACGAACGCGGAAAGGACCATTTCTTCCATTAAGAGACATATGGGAAGCGACTACAAGGTGGACATTGACGGAAAGAAGTATTCTCCGCAGGAGATTTCCGCGATGATCCTGCAGAAGCTGAAAGCCGACGCGGAAAACTACATCGGCGAAAAGGTGAACGAAGCGGTTATTACCGTACCTGCCTACTTCAACGACGCGCAGCGT
>DWUW01000363.1 GCA_019120525.1 Candidatus Eisenbergiella stercorigallinarum
GAGGAGGATCAGGAAGAAGAGGAGGAGGAAAAGCAGGACCTTTCCTTCTGGGAGGAGTATACGCCGCCGGAAGGAGAAGAACTGGAGGGACCGACCGTATATCTGAGCCGTGGAGGAACTGTGGGAGGAGATCCATACGGCGGAAAAAGGCCGAAGCTTGTCGGGCTGACGGAAGATGGGAAAAGGCAGGAATACTCTCTGGAAAGACTGCCTGTTCTTGTGGGAAAACTGAAAAGCAGGGCGCAGATCCTGCTTCCGGATGCGTCGGTGAGCCGGATCCATGCCAGGTTTGTGGAGAAGGATGGGAAAACGGCGCTCATTGACCTGAATTCCACAAACGGTACTTTCATCAATGATATCCGGCTGGAGCAGGAAGAGGTTGTGCTCCTGGAAAACGGCGATGAACTGCGGTTCGGGAATATGCGTATGAGATATGAAGAATAAAATACAGATAAGGGATCGGGGCGGGAATTGACAAGAAAGAGGGGAAGTGTTACCCTTTAGAAGAGTTCAGAAAAAAGCACCGGAGCAGAACGAGGAGTATATGCGGACACAACAGTTTGGTGGGGAAATGAGGCGGTATCCGGAGCGGATACCCTGGTGCAGCGCTGTTCTGACGGCGGTGAATATCGTGGTATTTCTGGCCTGTCAGTTTTATGGGAGTATCCTGTATCCGGAAGGCGCGTTCAGCATCCTGTATCTGATCCGGAACGGGGAATACTATCGGCTTGTTACGGCCATGTTTCTGCATGCGGATATCAGCCACCTGGCAAATAACATGATCCTCCTTTATTTTGGGGGAGAGATCGTGGAGAAGACGGTGGGCAGGATACGTTATCTGATCCTCTTCTTTCTGTCAGGGATCTGCGGGAATCTTTTTTCCGCCGTATACGAGCTTTCCACAGGAAGCTTCTATGAATCCATCGGGGCGAGCGGAGCTGTGTTCGGCCTTGTGGGAGGGCTCTTCTATCTGGTGCTCGCGAAAAAAGGGAGAGCGGCCGGTATGTCGGTACAGAGAATGGTCCTGATGATCGCGCTTTCCCTGTATTCCGGATTTCAGAGTGTCATGGTGAATAATGCGGCGCATCTTGGCGGACTGCTTGGCGGTTTTCTCCTGGCCTTCCTTCTGTGCCATGTGGGAAGGCTGCCCCAGGAGCGGATCCGGCAGGCGGTATAGGCGCGGGATGGCGTAAGGTTGCCGCCCGGCGGCAGAAAGGGAGGAAGCGTATGAGAGATGAAAAATGTATTTTCTGCAGGATAGCGAATGGGGAGATTCCGTCCAATACTCTGTATGAGGACGACGGATACCGTGTGATCCTGGATCTGGGGCCTGCGTCGAAAGGACACGCCCTGATCCTTCCCAAAGAGCATTACGCGGATCTGTATGAGCTGCCGGAGGAAGCGGGCGGAGAGGTGATGAGGATCGCGAAGAAAATGGCGGTGCGTATGAAGGAAAAGCTGGGGTGCACCGGCCTGAACCTGGTTCAGAACAATGGGGAATCTGCCGGCCAGACCGTGCGGCATTTTCATGTCCATCTGATCCCCCGGTATGACGATGGGAGCAGGATCGCGGGATGGACTCCCGGCAATCCGTCTGAAGAGGAACTGGCCCGGGTCCGGGACCTGATCTGCGGACAATGATCTGAAAAAGAAGCAGCGGAGCGTACTGCGGCAAAAGGGAAGATGCCGCGGGGCGTTCCGCTGTTTTTGCGTTCCGGGAAAGGATTACGCCCTGCCTGAAACGATCTCGTCAAGCATTTTGGCGATCGTCTGCGCAGCGTTCATCTGCTGGCTGGAATTCATGGCCCGGACGTAACTCTGTCTGTTGAAATACAGCTCCTGTACCTTTTCCGCCAGAAGGCCGGGACTCAGATAATCCTCATCGATCACCATGCTGAAGCCCTGGGACTCAAAGGACCGGGCGTTCAGGATCTGGTCTCCGCGGCTGCCTGCGGAAAGGGGGATCAGCAGGTTGGGCTTTTTCAGGGCGAGAAGCTCGCAGATGGCGTTGGCCCCGGCTCTGGAAACCACCACGTCTGCCATGGCGAACACATCCTTCAGCTCGGCCTTCAGATATTCAAACTGAACGTAGCCGGGCGTATTCAGAAGGAGATTATCCATTTTGTCATTTCCGCACAGGTGGACCACCTGGAAATCCTTCAGCAGTTCCGGAAGCGCTTCCCGCACCGTCTGATTGATGGAAGCGGCGCCGAGGGAACCTCCGATCACCATCAGAACCGGCTTATCCTCCGTGAAGCGGCAGAGGGAAAAGCCCGCCGCGCGGTTTCCCTTCAGAAGTTCCCCGCGGATGGGAGAGCCGGTCAGGACCGCCTTGTCGGCGGGAAGTCCCTGCATGGTCTCCGGGAAATTGCAGCATACTTTTTTTGCCACAGGAATGCACAGCCGGTTCGCAAGTCCCGGCGTCATATCGGATTCATGGATGACGCAGGGGATCCTGAGAGAAGCCGCCGCGCGTACCACAGGGACGGCAACGAAGCCTCCTTTGGAAAAAACCACGTCAGGGCGGATTTCCTTCAGGATACGGCGGGACTGTGAATAGCCTTTCAGGACACGGAAAGGATCCGTAAAATTCTTCAGATCAAAATAACGGCGGAATTTTCCCGTCGATATCCCATAATACGGAATATCATAGTCTCCGATCAGCCTCTTTTCCATTCCTTCATAGGAGCCGATATAGGAAATTTCATAGCCAAGCTGCCGCAGATACGGCAGAAGGGCAATATTGGGCGTGATATGTCCGGCGGTCCCTCCGCCGGTAAGAACAATTTTTTTTGACATGAATGATTCCCCCGGAATTTTCCGTTATACCGCCTGATTCTGAGCGAGAAGGGCTTCCAGAGCAGCAGCAAGCTGATCGGGACAGGATGTGGGTTTGCTGCCGCAGCGGATCCCCTTCAGGCGCAGGATGGCGTCTTCCGCCTTCATTCCTTCCACCAGCCTGGAGATTCCCTGCAGGTTGCCGTTGCAGCCTCCTGTAAAGGAAACGGATCTGATGATATCTCCGTCCATATCGATGTCAATGTAGCTGGAACAGGTACCTTTTGTTTTGTATTTCATATGAAATGCCTCCAATCGTTAAAATATCCGGCGCTTCCCAAACGTATGCCGCCGTCCGGCCGGGTTCCGATATCCGGCCATACGCATTATATCAAATATCGCTCTTTGTTGCCAGCCTTTTCACGGGAAAAGGAGATTCCTGGCTGTTTTCAGGAAAAAGGGACGGAATTTTACGTCCGGATCCGCGCCCGCTGGTATTGTGGAGGCGTCCCGGGGCTCCTATAATACAGTTACAGTAGAGTACAGGAAGGTCGGCAGGACGCTTCGGATCGGAGGATAATATGGCATCATTTCTGGAAAATAAGGAATTTGCGGCTATGACCATTATACTGCTGGTATTGAGTATTTTATGCAGATTTATCACAGGGATTTTTCTGAATTCCCTGATCCGGGAAACGGAAAGCATGTCAACGACACAGAACCGTTTCCTGAGACAGTGCAAGGCAAAATTTAAAAGCTGTTACAATCTGAATGACGGAGTGCCCAATATTCCGGTTTTTGTGGACAGGCTGATGGGAAAGCTGCAGATCGGGCGGTTTTCCGTGGACGGGCTGGCGCACCTGTCGGGACAGCTGACGCTTTTGGCGGTTTTTACCTCCGGTCTCGGGGCATGCGTAGCGATCATGGAAGGGAAGGCGCCGGGAAAGATCCTTCCTTACTATCTGCTGAGCTTCCTGGGGCTGTATCTGTATTTCAGCATTTCGGGACTGGTGGACCTGGAAGGGAAAAAGGCGCTTTTGAAGGCGAGCCTGACGGATTTCCTGGAAAATCATATGGCGCCGAGGCTTGCGGTCCTGGAGGAATCGGAGCGGCTTGCAGGCGGGTCGGACGGCAAAGAAGAAGCCGCGGCCGCGTTCGCGTTTTCGGGAAGGGCCGCGGCGGGAAAGGCGGAAGCTCCGTCAGAGCACATACCGGTACAGGAGGCCGCGGGAAAGAGCGCGGCCGAGAAGCGTATGGAGGAGCAGGTTTTCTCCAAATCACAGGAAAAGGAGCTGGAGGAGCTTCTGAAGGAATTTTTCGCGTAACGGTGAAAAGAATGGGGCATATCTTGTTTTTCGTAGGCTGCCGGGGGATTTTTTGGCAAAAATCTTGAAAAGGCAGGACATCTTTGTTACACTGAAAACGGATTTATCAGAAGTCGTTTGCCGTAAGAAACGGCAGAACAGGAGGATAACAGATGAGTAAGGTGACCTTTGATTATTCCAAGGCGGCGTCTTTTATCGGCGCGCACGAAGTGGAATTCATGAAAAAGACGGTCTGCGACGCAAAAGATGTGCTGGTTTCCAGGACGGGGGCCGGAAACGATTTCCTGGGCTGGATCGATCTGCCCGTGGACTATGATAAAGAAGAGTTCGCAAGGATCAAAAAGGCGGCTGCCAAGATCCAGAGCGATTCCGATGTGCTTCTGGTGATCGGCATCGGCGGTTCCTATCTGGGAGCGAGGGCTGCGATCGAGTTTTTAAGGCACAGCTTCTATAACAGCGTGAGCAAGGAGATCAGAAAGACCCCTGAGATTTATTTTGTGGGAAATTCCATCAGCTCCACTTATATTAAGCACCTGATCGACGTGATCGGAGACAGGGATTTCTCCATCAACATGATTTCCAAGTCGGGAACCACCACGGAGCCCGCCATCGCTTTCCGCGTGTTCAAGGAGATGATGGAGAAGAAAT
>DWUW01000364.1 GCA_019120525.1 Candidatus Eisenbergiella stercorigallinarum
GTGGTGGTGCAGGTCTCGCAGGCCACGCGGCTCATGGGATCCTTCTCCATCAGCGCGTCCAGCACCGCGTCAGAGATCGCGTCGCACATTTTGTCGGGATGTCCTTCCGTCACGGATTCCGAAGTGAATAAATGTTTTTCCATACTTTCCTCCAAAAAGAAAAAGCCCGCTATAAGCGGACCCGATAAAAATGATAATCAAATCCTCTTATTGTTCGATTACTCGCTCAGGTTGGCACCTTCCTCATCAGGGGTTGCCGTGGCTTCACAGGTCCTATGTACCTCCACCACTCTGAATAAGAGATAGATACAATATTGAATTTTCTTATCTGGCTACGGTGACTAGCTTACACCAAAGCGCCAGCTCTGTCAATAGGCAGATGCGGCCGCTGTCCACCGGCAGGCCAGAAGCCAGCAAACCGGCCGTTCCGGCCGCTTCGCGCCGGGCCGATCACTTGCCGGCCGGCACGTTCCCGCGCCATCCGCCGAACTGCCTTCAGCTGACTTTAAAGCGGAATTTCTTCACTTCACGCTCATTATCTACCTTCTCGATCTGCGCGCCGAGGCTGCGCAGCTTCTCCGGGAAATTCTCATACCCTCTTTCAATATAGCGGATATCGTCCACCGTGGAGACGCCTTCGGCCGCAAGGGCAGCGATCACCAGGGCCGCGCCCGCGCGCAGGTCAGGGGCCGTGATCCCGGCGCCGGTATAGCGGGATACGCCGTCGATGATGGCGGTATTCCCCTCCACCTTGATACTCGCGCCCATCCGGGTGAGCTCGTCCACATATTTGAAGCGGTTTTCAAAAATGCTCTCCGTCACAATGCTGGTTCCCTGGGAAAGTCCCAGCGTCACGGTAATCTGCGGCTGCATGTCCGTAGGGAATCCGGGGTAGGGAAGCGTTTTTACATGCGTGTGCTTCAAAGGCCTGGAAGCGACGACCCGCACGGCGTCGTCGGACTCCTCCACCTCGCAGCCGATCTCCATGAGCTTGGCGCTGATGGATTCCAGATGCTTCGGGATCACATTCTTCACCGTCACATCCCCTCTGGTGGCGGCCGCCGCGAACATGAAGGTACCCGCCTCGATCTGGTCGGGAATGATGGTATATTCCGTCTTATGGAGCTTCTGTACGCCGCGGATGCGGATCACATCCGTTCCGGCGCCCTTGATATTGGCTCCCATACTGTTCAGGAAATTGGCAAGGTCGACCACATGGGGCTCCTTGGCCGCGTTTTCAATGATCGTAAGGCCGTCCGCAAGCGCCGCGGCCATCATCACGTTGATGGTCGCTCCCACGCTGACCACGTCCATATAGAGATGGCATCCCTTTAAGGCACTGGCCTCCGTAATGATCAGGCCGTGTTCGATGCGAACATCGGCGCCCAGCGCGCGGAAGCCCTTGATATGCTGGTCGATGGGGCGGCTTCCGATATTGCAGCCGCCAGGGAGCGCCACCTCCGCCTTTTTATACTTGCCGAGAAGCGCTCCAAGAAGATAATAGGAAGCCCGTATCTTCTTGATATAATCATCCTCGATCACCAGGTCGTGGATCTGTCCCCCGTTGATCTTCACCGTATGCCTGTCCACCCGGTCCACCAGCACCCCGATGCTCTGCATCGCCTGCAGGAGGATATTGGTATCCCGCACATCCGGCATGTTCTCGATCAGGACCGTCTCGTCCGTCATCACGGAGGCTGCAAGAATTGCAAGCGCCGCGTTCTTCGCGCCGCCGATCTCCACTTCGCCTACCAGCGGATTCCCGCCGCAAACCACATATTGTTCCATCTTCGACCTCACAGGGATATCAGGCATATCCCTCTATCCAAACAGGCGCCCCGAAAACATCCGGCCTCCGGGAACGCCGCCATAAACCGCTTTTTCGCCATCCCGGCCAGCCGGGACGCTTCCTTAAAAACTATTATAAACGGATGCTTTTTCTTTCATGCAAATGACATTTAGTAAAATCTGACATACGAAATCTGAATTATTATACCATGTATACAAAAGATATGCCAGCCATAAATCCAAAAGGGATTATAGCACATTTTCCCGGTTTGTAAACAGTTTTTATCCGGAAGCTTTAAACGGGGCCTGAAACAGAAGCCTGAAACGGAAGCCTCTGGCAGCGCCCCGGCAGGATATCCTTCGGGGAAAGAGGCTCACTCCAGATAATCCACCGCATTGACGGCGGAACCGTTGATCCGGATCTCAAAGTGCAGGTGAGGCCCCGTACTTCTTCCCGTATTTCCGCTCAGGGCGATCCGTTCTCCCTGGTCCACATGCTCTCCCACGCTTACCAGCACCCTGCTCAGATGGGCATACCGGGTTTCCCTGCCTCCCTCATGCTGGATATAGACCACATATCCGTAGCCGCTGGCCCAGCCTGCCCGGGTCACAGTGCCTCCGCAGGAAGCCACTACAGCCGTCCCCACAGGCGTCGCCCAGTCTGTTCCCTGATGATTGGTGGACGCCCCGGCTGTGGGCGCGCTGCGCCTGCCATAGCTGGAGGTCAGGACGCCGCCGGAAATGGGTTTGATGAAGGTGGGAGGGATCCGCGTCCCCTTTCGGACGATCTTCGGGACCGCTTCAAAATCCACCTCCTCCAGAACAATCTCGTCGGAAAGCTCCTGGCCGTTCCGGAAGGTTTTCACTGCCGCCACCTTCCGATGGCCCTCGGACGGCTCCTGTACCGTCTCCTCCTGGTTGGTGTACCACTCGTCCACATCCACATACTCCACAGGAGCGTTGTAATTCTCCTCCTCATATACCAGTTCCCGGTGAATGACGGAAAGCTCCGGTTCCGGAACGGTAATGATCAGTTCCTGCCCGGCCCGGATGATGGAATTTTCATCCTCCAGAGAGGGATTGATGGCGATCAGGTCCTCCATGGGCAGAGAATGCTCCAAAGCGATTTCGGAAAGGGTATCTCCGGGCTGGATCTCGTAGATCTCCTCTTTTGCCTGCTCGTTCATCACCTGCTCCACTGCCTCCGCAAGCGGGGTAAGCTCCTCTTCTGTCAGATAAGCCTCCGTCACCTCCACGATATCCGCGAATTCCAGGCCCACCAGCCCGTAATCCAGCTCTTCAAAGCTCCTTGTCCGGGCAGGCTCCGCCTGTGCGAGCGTTTCCGCGAAAAAAGCCTCCAGTCCGGCCCCTTCCCTGCTTTCCCCTTCTTCCAGCTCCTCCGTCCGGCAGACGGACGCCGTCAGCACGTTCAGCTCTCTCCCCGGATCCACGTTCAGCTCCACCGTATACTGGTCTTTCGTATCGTATCGATCCAGGCAGGCATCCAAAAGCTCCAGGACCTCGCCGCTGGACCGTAAATTTACCGTATATTCGTTGATCTTAACGGTATAGGCGCGCTGCAGGATATCCAGGACGCTGTCCTCCAGGATTCCCTGCAGCTGATCCCGGATCCCTTCCCGCGTATCCACCCGCCCAAACAGCTCCGTCCGCCCCCGGTATTCCAGCTCCGTTTCCGCAAAAACCATGTCTCCCGAAGCCGCATCCCCTTTTTCGGAAGCAACCGCTGCCCTCGCCCGGGCAAGAAGCGCATCCGTCTCCTCCGGTTCTTCCGTGAGCCCCGCGTACCTGCCGTTCAGCCAGATCTCATATACATTATTTTCCTCCGGTTCAAACGCCGGGAAAGAAGGCACAAAAAGGACAGCGGCTGCGAAAACGCAGAACGCCGTCAGGATAAACTGCGCCCGTATTCTTTTGTAGTACCTCGTCAATCCCTTCATGTATGCTTCCGTCCCGTCTTTTTCTTCGCTACGCTGAAGCCGAATTTCCCGGCTTCCTTCCCCAGGGAAAAATAAGTCCCGTGGGAATAGCAGACCGGCCCTGCCTGGTCCAGGCGGAAGCTCCCTTTCTCATCCAGATACGCCTCATCCACGCTGACGGAAACCACCCTTGCCACAAACATGATATGGCTTCCCAGAGCCAGCTCCTTTTCCACCCGGCACTCCAGGTTCACTGGGCTTTCCCCGATCAGAGGGGCCTTTACCTGCCTCGCCGGAACGGGCGTCAGCCCGGCCTCTTTCCACTTGTCCACATCCCTGCCGCTCTTCACTCCGCACAGGTCGGCGGCGCGCGCCAGGGCTTCCGTCGTCAGGTTCACCACAAATTCCCCGGTCTCCCGGATCATGCGGCAGGAATACCGTTCCGGCCGGACGGAGATGGAAAGCATGGGCGGATTGGTGCAGACGGTGCCCGTCCAGGCAACCGTCAGGATATTCGTCCTTCCCTCTGAATCGATACAGCTCACCATTACGACAGGCAGCGGATACAGCATATTTCCCGGCTTCCATTCCTGCTTTTTTGCCTTTTTTTTCGGCTCTGCCTGCTTTTGTCCGCTTCCGTTTCTTTCTTTTCTCATATTCCAAGTATTCCCAATATCTGAAGGATAAACAGCACCACATTCGCGAAAGCCGCCGCCAATGTGAAGATCAGCAGGATCCTGGTCCCCTTTTCCGACTTCTTCAGCTCCTCGGTCTGCTTCTTTACCTCTTCCACCACCACGGCCTGCACATTCCGGTACACCTTCACATTTTCCTTATGGTTAAAGTCATCCGTCTGCTTCTGCATTTCACGCAGGCTTTCCGTCTGCGCGGCAAGCATCTGTCCGATCTCGTCCACCCGCTTCGCGGCCTCCAGGTTCCTGTCGTTAACCTCCCTGATCCTGGAAAGCCCTTCTTCCGCCAGACGGCGGATCTGTTCCGCGCTCTTTTCCGCCACCCCGTCAAGCTGCCGGACAGCTTCGCCGGACAGGCTTCCGATCTGCTCCAGCGCTTCCTGTGACACCTGGTTCAGCTTCCCCTCCCCGGCCGCCGAAAACCTCCGCAGCCCCGAAGAGCATTCCTGTCCCAGATGCTGGATCCCCTGCAGGCTTTCCTCCGCCAGCTTCTGCATCCCGGCCGCGCTTTCCTCCGTCAGGGACTGGATCCCTGCCGCGCTCTTATCCGTATACCGCTGGATCACGTCCAGCGTTTCCACATTCTTCATATTGGCCTTGCGCATCTCCTGCAGATAGCCGTCATATTCCACCAGCTGGTTCCGCAGACGCTTTGCCTCCTGCGCGTCCCAGGATCCGCGCGGGTTCCCTGCCATCTGATCCTTATAATTTTCCATATGCGAAGCCCTCCTGCATGGTTTTCCCTTTTCCCGGCCCCCTGCCGGGGCTGGCTGCCCCATCCGCGGGCGGCAGCAAAAACGCCGGTTTCGACTTTTTTCATTCTAACATTCTTCCGGCCATTTTACAACCGCCGTTTCCTTTTCGTTTTTGTATATTTTGCACTGTTTTGTTTTTCTGCCATTTCATTTTTTATGAAAGTTAACTACATATTCATATGGAGTTCACACTTTATTCACATTCTATTGCTATACTGTATTCATCAGTTAAGGAACAGGACGTTATTTCTTTTGCAGACAAAGATAAATTTTTTCATAATAGCTCCGGCGCCGAAAGGTGTCGGGGCACTCCTCTTTTTATGGGGCTTTTTCCCCCAAAAAAGAGCAGCTGTACATCGCTGTACAGCCGCCCTACAGGTTCCCATCCTCCTGCCCCTTCTCTTCTCCCAGGCTCTGGATCTCTTCATTCAGCGCAAGCATCCGGGCATCCAGCTGCGAAACCATCTTCGCGCACTCCACCAGCTCCCTTCGGATATGCTCCGGCGCCTTCCCTTCAAATTTATAATTGATCTTGTGCTCCAGGCTCGCCCAGAAATCCATGGCGACGGTGCGGATCTGGATCTCCACCTTCACGTCCACGATCCGGTCCGACAGGTAAACCGGAACCGTGACCAGCATATGGTAGCTCTTATAGCCGCTCTCCTTGGGATGGCGGATGTAGTCCTTCACGGAGATAACCCGCACATCACTCTGGCTGCGCAGCATGTCCGCGATCCGGTAAATATCCGAGGTAAACGAACAGATCACACGGATGCCGGCAATATCGTTGATATACTTCACCATATTCTCAATGGTGGATTCATAACCGTAGCGCCTCAGCTTCTTTACAATGCTTTCCGAGGTCTTGATCCTCGACTTGATATGCTCGATCGGATTATAACGGTGCACATGCTGGAACTCATCGTTGAGGATCTCCAGCTTCGTATTGATCTGCTTGAGCGCCGCATGATATACCAGCATGGCCTCCTGCCAGCTGTCCACCTGATCTTCTCTGTCCACTGCGAATTCCATGGCTACCTCATTCTGAAACGTTTCCCGACGGGTGACAGGCTGAAAAAATGCAGCCGGACATAACCAAAATCTGCCCGCCCGCACTCAGCCGGTTGATTCCTAATCATTATAACACAGTTTCCCTTTCCATGGGAATAATTTTGCGGGTTTACAGCAGTAAAAGAATCCTGTATCATTTGAATGCAGCAGTCAACCGTTCCGTTACCGGCCGGGCCTGGTCCGTACCGGCCGGCCGCCCCGCTCTGCAGGGATCCCACCGCAAAGGAGAAGGATATGTTCCGTTTATGGGCTAAAATTTTCAAGGACAACCGCCTGCTTCAGGATACCGTCATCTGCGACGGTTCCGGGGATACCAGGACGCACAAGGTATTCCGCGCGCTGGAAGACGTCTGTTACCGGTTTGACCTGGGCAAGCCGATCTGGCTGGACGCGAATATCAATGATTTCAGACGGCACAGCAAAACCCGCTTCCGGCAGGACAGCTTTGTGGAGCAGGTGGATTTCGATTTTCTGGAAATCCAGGTGATCGAAGAGGACTGATCCCCGCCGCAGGCGCCCCATTTCCGTCAGCAGATCTGACAGCGTTCAAAATAAATGGGAAGATGGAAATTGGGCTTTTCATTTTCGATCAGATGGAAGCTGCCGTAATGCTCGATCTCCGGCGTTTCTGATATCTTGTAAAAATTGCAGTACAGCTCCGTGTTTTCATCCAGCCGGCTGATACCGCATTCCTGTTTCAGATATCCTTCCGGGATCAGGAGCGTCAGCGTCCAGCTTCCTTCTGAGACTTCTGTCTGTACATCGCAGACCGGAAGCCAGGCTTCCGGCATCGTCTGCCTTCCCTTTCTTCCTTTTCCATAGCGGGCATACATCGCGCCGTTCGCGTTTACCTCAAAATTCAGATACATCACCTGATTGCCCAGCTTTTCTCCCTCTTCCGGAAAAGCGAGGAAGATCTCCATCGCGCTGTCCCTGCAGACCGGGTCCATATACGCGGTATACAGGGCAAGAGGCTCCTTTTCCCCGCAGACCATGCGCACGAAGAAGCCCTCTCCCGGTATGTACCCCATTTTCCCGGAAACTGCGGGCCTTCTTTTGCTGTTCCACAGATAATAGCTGATCTGAAACGGATCGCAGGACGCGATTTCTTCTTTTGAACGGATTTTTCTGATCTGGTACATGTTTCCCTCCTGACTCGCGTGTGAAACCGGCCGGCTCCCGGCGGCTGTGAAAGGTATGCTCTTGTCTGTTATCTTACCATATCCGGCGCGGCGGGACAATGGGAGCCGGGACGCGGATGCCGGTTATCCGCCCGGGCAGTTGCAAAACCGGCCTGAACCGTGTATAGTGTTGTACAGATTTTCAGGATATCGTCTGGTTTCAGAATAAAGATCGGGATAAAAAGGAGACTTGCCTCTTATGTGGACAGCGGATAACTGGATGGACTATGAAGTGATCGATACGGGAAGCGGGGAAAAGCTGGAGCGCTGGGGAAAATATCTGCTGGTGCGGCCGGATCCGCAGGTGATCTGGGAATCGGACCGGAAGCACCCGGGCTGGGAAAAAAGGAACGGCCACTATCACCGGAGCAGCCGCGGGGGCGGGGAATGGGAATTCTTTGACCTTCCGCAGGAATGGAGCATCCATTACCGTCAGCTCACCTTCCGGCTGAAGCCCTTCAGCTTCAAGCACACCGGGCTCTTTCCGGAGCAGGCGGTCAACTGGGACTGGTTTTCCGATATCATCCGGGACGCGGGACGGCCGTTAAAGGTGCTCAACCTTTTCGCCTATACGGGCGGCGCGACCTTAAGCGCGGCCGCGGCGGGAGCCAGCGTCACCCATGTGGACGCCTCAAAGGGCATGGTGTCCTGGGCCAGGGAAAACGCAGCCGCCTCCGGGCTTGCCGAAGCGCCGGTCCGCTGGCTGGTGGACGACTGCGTCAAATTTGTGGAGCGTGAGATCCGGCGCGGGAATACCTATGACGGCATCATCATGGATCCGCCTTCCTACGGAAGAGGGCCCAAGGGGGAGATCTGGAAGATCGAAGAAAGCATTTTCCCTTTCGTAAAGCTGTGCGTACAGCTTCTTTCCAGGGACGCCCGCTTTTTCCTCATCAATTCCTATACCACCGGCCTGCAGCCCGCGGTGCTTTCCTACATGATGAACCTGTGCATTACGCCCGGCTTCGGCGGGCATGTGGAAGCCGGTGAGATCGGCCTTCCCGTCACGCAGACCGGTCTCATCCTGCCCTGCGGCGCTTCCGGCAGATGGACAAGACAGACCTCCGACGCCGGATGACGCCGCGAAAGGGGCTACCGGGAAACAGATCGTTCCCGACAGCCCCTTTCTGATCCAGCCGTCTGCGCGTTCTATGAAAACAGCCTCCGCATCCATTCCCCATACGCCGGGAAAAAACGCTCCAGCACATTTCCTTCCCGGTAGTCCATAGGCGGGCTTCCGGGAAATTCCGCCGCCATCCGGTACAGGTAAACCAGGATCATAAGAGCCGCGATCCCCGCCGCCGCAGGAAGCACCCCTACCGCCTTTTTCCCCAGGATATAGCGTCTCCATCCCACATAAGCCGCCAGAAGGAGCCACAGATAAACGTTAGGGTTGTAAGAAAAAGCGGCGCCCCACCGGCCCGTCAGGACCAGAAGCAGGGCGCGGGTACTTCCGCAGCCGGGGCAGGGGAGGCCGGTCAACGCCGAAAGCGGGCAGATGGTTCCCAGAAAAAAGGTGCCAAGCGCGGCATAAACCAAAAATGCCGGGACCGCCAGCCGGTAATTTTTCAGGTCCCGCAGGATACGCAGCAGGACGGCCCGAACGCTGTTCTTCTTTTTTCCCTTCAGCTGCTGCATACGATCTCCTTGATGAAAAAATCCCGCCCGCTGATCAGGTGCATGTTCCTGCTGCCGCATTCGGGGCAGACGCCGCCGGTCACTGTGGCGTGAAAAACGCTCCCGCAGTCCCGGCACTCCGCGTTCGCGGGCAGGATCTCTATTTCGAGCCTTGCGTCCGCAAGGAGAGTCCCCTCTGCCGCCGCCGGATATACCTTTCTCATATATTCCGGGATCACAGACGAGATCTCCCCGATCTGCAGGACCAGCTTTTCAATCCTTCCCACCTGATTTTCCGCCGCATAGTTTTCAACGGTCTTTATGACCGACATCAAAATCCCAAGCTCATGCAAGCCTTCCGCTTCCTTTCCGTCCGCGGCACGCTTCTCTTACTGCCGCCGCAGCTGTCAGCCTACCCGGTTATAATTGATCAGGCATCCATCCAGGATGATCTGTCTCTCTTCATCCGTCAGGTCGCCCAGGGTGAGCGTAAACGGAACAAGACCGTCTTCCTTTACCACGTAAGCCGTGATGGAAGGCGCCTTCTCCTGCACCGCCCTGCGGATCTCGGGGAAGAACAGGTAATCGTGGTTATGGAAGGGAAGCTCTCCTTCTTCGATCACGAACGGAAGCATACCCCAGTTGATCAGGTTGGAGCGATATCTCTTGGTAGCGTACTCGTTGGCGATGTTCGCCCAGCCTCCCAGCACCTTCTGGCAGCTTGCCGCCTGCTCTCTGGCGGAGCCGTCCCCGGGCTTCACCGCGAAAATGGTGGAGCCGAAGCCGAGAAGCTTCTCATCCACGCTGCCGTCCGCCTTCACCGCGGCCGCTGCCTGAGCAAACTGCTTCTTCACCGCATCAAGCACGGCGGAAAGCTCCGGCTTCGCCTCGATAGCGGATTTTCCTTCCATAACCGCGGCCTGCGCCTTCTGGATATCCTTGGCCAGACCCACATAGGCGGGATCCTTCCTGGAAAGGGTGAACTCCGCCAGCCCCAGCGGGTTGGAACGGTAGGAGGAGGTCTCGCCGGAAGGGATCAGCTCGTCCGTGGTGGTGACGGGATCGTGGATCTCGGAAACCACGCGAAGCACCAGGTTCTCCGGAAGCGCGCACATGGCCGGCCAGTCCTTGATGTTGGGGCCGAAATGGATCTCCACGTCCGGATCCGCAACGCCATGGGAATCGAATACCCGGTTCGCGTAGATGTTGGCGTCAAAATGATATTTATATTTTCCGAAATCCCCGTCAAACTCTGTGGCAGGGGTCAGCACGCCCTTATTGGCCGCGGTCGCCGCGATGGAACGGGCGTCCATCAGCGCCACGGAAGCGATCTGTCCGCTCTGCAGCTTGCTTCCCTCTCTGTTCGGGAAGTTTCTGGTGGAATGGCGGATACTGAAGGCGTTGTTTGCCGGGGTATCTCCCGCGCCGAAGCAGGG
>DWUW01000365.1 GCA_019120525.1 Candidatus Eisenbergiella stercorigallinarum
ATCGGATAATACGCGAAGATCAGCGTATAGATCACGGCTGGCGAAAGCATCAGAAGATAAACCCGGTACTTGTGCAGCTTTTTCAGAAACCCGTTTTTCTTTTTCGTCTGCATGTTATCTCCCCTTTCTTGTTGCGCATTTTGCGCAAATACTTATTGTCCGTCCAGCTTTTTGCTGTGTTTTTATTATATGTTTTCTGTATTTTAAAGTCAATTTGCATAGTTGCAAATTTATTTTTTATAAAAAAGTGCAATTTCAATAAAATTTCCGCACATCTTGCGCAATACGCCTCTCATTCGTTGCGCAAGATGCGCAGGGAAGAAAAAGGCCCCCGCCGAAACGGGATCCCCTGCCGGCCATCCAAAGCCGGAACGGTTCTTCATCCTTCCCTTATTTCTCAGACGGCAGGCGGAAAAAGGACAGCCCGCGCGCCGTCATATACATCGGCGGAGCGGCTACCGATATCCCGGCAAGCGCCCAGCCGGCCTCCAGCCACATCGCTTCCGTCCTGAAGGCCGTAAACCCGTGCTCCGTCGGGTGCACCGCAAGCTCCTTCCTTCCCTCTCCCGACTGCACAAACAGCCTCACATCCACTCCCGTTGTATCTGTCCCGCAGATCTCCGCCCGGAGGCAATAATACCCCGCCGCCTCAATCCGCACCTGCTGGGCGATCCGGAATGTGAAATTCTTCCTGCCTTCCACCCGAAGCCCGTTCCCTCCGGAACCCGGGCAGCCTTCTTCCGCCTCTGAGAGGACCCGGAAGGAAACATGCTCCCCGCTGCTTTCCGCCTGCCAGTGCTCCAGCCCTTTCTCCCAGCCGGCATTTTCCAGAAGATTCTCCCCTTCCGGCCCGCGCTCTTCCTCCCGGGCCGGAAGCGCGGCCGCAGCTTCCTCCCATACCAGCGACGCATACTCCTCCCTGGTAAGCGAGAAGGACTGTATCCCCTCCAGCGCCTGTCCGTTTTCATCCAGAAGGCCCATATTCTCCGCCCATGAGCCCACGCCGTTTACCGGCAGGCAGAGAGGCTCCCAGTAAAAGACCCCAAGCCCCATTCCGCCCGGCACGCGGGCCGTTATGCTGTCAACCCGCTCCAGCACGCCGCGCTGTCCTTTGGGCGTCGCCGGGAAACCCGATATCTTTTCCTGCGCCTCATCGATAAATCCGTTCTCGCATTTTCTCCAGGCATAGGCGCACTCCACGATCATGACCGGCTTCCCGTATTCCTCCACGAGCCGTGCCAGCGTTCCCTCCAGGTCCGAATAGGTGCCGTGCCAGAACGGGTAATAGGAAAGGCCGATCAGGTCAAAGTCCATGAGGCCCTCCGCCAGGGCATGGCCGAACCACTCCTTCAGGTAAAAATACCTTCCGCCCTGATCCAGATGGATCATGACCTGCATTTCCGACGGGCCCGCCACGCTCCTCGCCCCGCGGATCCCCGCATTGACCAGCCGGACCATACCAGCATAATCCGGAAGCTCCCCGTCCGGGAACAGCAGGCCGCTCCTGATCTCATTTCCGATCTGTACGATATCCGGAAGCAGCCCTCTCTCCTGAAGCGCAAGGAGCGTATCCCGCGTATACCGGTATACCGCCTCCTCCAGCTGACAGGAATCCAGGCCCTCCCATGCCTTCGGTTTTCTCTGCTGGCCGGGATCCGCCCAGAAATCCGAATAATGGAAATCCAGCATGAACTGCATCCCGTGCCTGTGGATCTCTTCCGCCATCGCGGCCGTATGGGCAAAATCGCAGTATCCCCCGGATTCCGGGACATTCCCCGGCGTATGCCAGATCCGCAGCCGGACCGCGTTTACCCCGTATTTTTCCAGCAGCTCGAACGGCTCTTTTTCCGAGCCGTCCAGATCCCTCACCTTCATGCCGGCATCCATGCACTGCGGCAGGAAGGAAATATCAACTCCCTTATAAAAATCAGGACGCATTGCCATTTTTCCTCCTTTTTCCTCAACGATACGTAGACGTCCGGACCAGGATCTCATAATCGATCATGGTCTTCTTCTGGTATTCCTTTTTCCGGAGATACTGGACCATCTGCTTTCCGACCACATTCCCCACCATTCTCGCGGATACGTCCACAGCCGTCACGGTCGGGACAAAGCTGTTGAGCGCCTCGCTGTTGTACAGCGAAGCGATCGCGATATCCCTGGGGATCCGGTACCCCTGCGCCAGGAACTGGGAAAGCAGGCTGATGCACAGGCAGTCGTCCCCGCTGATCACACATTCCACTTTCCTGGAGACCATGTCGTCAATGATGGAGTTGAGCAGCTCCTTCCGGAATTTTCCCATATAGATCGCCTGCTTATCCTTCTGCAGGCCGTTTTTCATAATCGCCTTGCAGAAGCCCTCATAGCGGCTCCGGTTGACGTGATAGGTCATATCGTCCAGGACCAGCCCAAACCGCCTAAACCCCTTACCGATCAGCAGCGAAGTCAGCGCCTCCGCCGCCCCCTCGTTATCCGTATCCACCTGGATGATATTGTCAAAATCACACAAGCCCGTCACGCCCGTGGGAAAATTCCTTTCCGCCAGATAGCGCAGCGCCCTGTCGTCCTCCATGCTCCGGGTCAGGATGATCCCGTCCACCTTCTCCTCTTCCACGAAGCTCTTGATCCCCGAAATATCCTGCGCCGTCCCCACCGTTATGAGCACATTGTAATCCAGCAGGGCCGTCGCTTCATAAATCCCAAGAAGGCATTCAAAAAAATACTGGCTGCCGCTCATGAGAATATCATCCGGAAAGGAAACTCCTATATTTCCTGTCCTCTTATCCTTCTCCCGCTCCTGCTGCCTTCCGTCCCCATACCCCTGCGCATACTCCCGGATCCTCTGGCGCGTCTGTTCTCCTATCCTTCCCTTCCCCGACAGGGCACGGGATACGGTGCTTTTGGAAACCCCAAGTTCCCTCGCGATATCCTCCAATGTCATCTCTTCCAGCCTCCCCTTGCAAAATCGCCCGGAATACTCGCTTCCATCCGGGCAACTCTTTTCCTTCAGCAAAATATCCTTCGCAATCTCTGTTGCGCAGCTTTTTTGTCATGACGGATACCTTCATTATAAAAACATCCGCCTTTTCCGTCAATTCGCCATAATCCCCAACCCTGCTGCCCGCGTTTGAGCCTTTTTCACAAAAGGAACCGCCGGGTGCGCAACTTTTTTGCTCACCTGGCGGTTTTTCCTTTCATGATCTCCACCCCTTCAAATAAAGGCAGACGAGAATAAAACGTTGAATTTGGTTACCCATCTGATATAATTTAGATATGCCAACCGCCAGGTTCCACAAAAGGAGCGTAATTATGTCGAACAAAAAGATAAATGTTACCCGAAGAGAATTTCTGAACAGCTACCGGAATCATTACAGGCTTTACTGTACTACCGCGGCCGCAGAAAGTCCCAAAACCAGACGTCTGATATTATTCTACGCTGTTGAATGCGGTTTAAAAAGTCTGATCATGAAGCAAACCGGCAACAATACCTTTCAGCAGTTAGAACAATATTGTCAGACAAATCCGGGCAAAAAAATTACAGGCCATGATATCCGGGCGATGATCAGAGAGGTCAACCCCCAAGATGCCTTTATCTTAAGGGATATTCGTTTAAAAAATGGCGGCGGCTCGGTACCCCCCAACAGATATAATGAATTGTGGAGATACGGTCCGGAAGTGGAGGACAGTATCCAGGAAGAAGACGCTGAAAAAATATTGGTAAAGATTGCTGACTGGCTGAAAA
>DWUW01000366.1 GCA_019120525.1 Candidatus Eisenbergiella stercorigallinarum
TACAAAAACAGGATGCTCGACCTAAAGGAGCTGGAAAAGCTTCCGCTTATCCTGCTGGAAAAAAACACCAGCACCCGCAGTTGTATGGACCATTTTCTCGCGGAAAACAGGGTGGAGGTGGCTCCGGAATTTGAGCTTGCCACCAGCGACATGATCGTTCAGTTCGCGCTGCGTTCCCTGGGAGTGGGAAATGTGGTGCGGGATTTCGCAAAACAGGAGCTGGCGGACGGGAGGCTGTTTGAGCTGCGTTTCAACAAGATGATCCCGAAACGCCATTTCTGCGTGGTGACGGCGGACAGAGGCGAACCCACCGCGGCGGCGGAACGGATGCTGGAGCTGATCCGCAGGAAGGATCTGCCGGAAAGGAACGGAAATGATACGTACGATTATTTTTGATATTGGAAATGTGCTGACAGTGTTCGGCTGGAAAAATTTTCTGAAAAGCTTCGGTTTTGACGCCGAAACGGAAAGAAAGGTGGCGGACGCCACCATGGACAGCCCGTTCTGGAATGAATTCGACAGAGGGCAGCTTACCGATGAAGAGATGCTCGCCGGATTCATCCGCAACGACCCGTCCGTGGAAAAGGAGATCCGGCAGATTTATGAAAATCTGCACGGCATCCTGACGAAGGCGGATTACGCCATTCCCTGGATCAGAGAGCTGAAAGCGAAGGGATATCAGGTGCTGGTGCTCTCCAATTTTTCCGACAAGGTGGCGAGGGAGAATCCGGACGTGCTGGATTTTCTGGAATATGTGGACGGAGGGATCCTGTCTTATCGGGACGGTGTGATCAAGCCGGATCCGGTGATCTACCGCCTGCTTTTGGACCGCTACGGCCTGAAACCGGAGGAATGCGTTTTTCTGGATGACATTCAGAAGAACCTGGACGCGGCGAAGGCGTTTGGGATCCATACCATCCTGTTTCGGAATGTGGAGCAGGCGAAGGAGGGGCTCCGGGCGCTTGGCGTGGGGGAGGAACCCCTGTATACGAAACAGGAAGAGAAATAAAGAAAAAAACGGCGGCCTCTTTGATGTTCATGAGAACGTGGAGGGCCGCCGCAATCATTTGGAAAACCGGAAGCTTCCTGCCGGTTTTATTTTATTCTTCTTCCTTCTTTTCCTTTACCTTTTTATACAGCCAGATATAGATCCACAGCAGGATCGGCAGGCCGATGGTGGCCACCAGGCAGGCCTGGAAAAGCCTGTCCCGGCCCGGAAAATCCAGAAGCGCCACGATCAGTGTGGCGACATACATCCCCACAAGAAGCACGATGCAGATCATCGCTGCGATCTGCTTCGGGGATATTTTTTTGTCTTTCTTTTCTTTCATGACAATCTCCGTTCCGGAGCGTTAAAAAGCTCCAATGGGCCGCCTGCGGCCCTCTGATCCCCAAATGCCTCCGGATCAATCGTCCGTGTTAAAGGCTTCCAGCCGGCTTTTCTTCGGGAGCGGCCTGCTGTCCCCGTGCCGGACGAACAGCATGGTGAAGAAGGCGATGACGACGAAGAGGGCGGCATAGGGGAACAGGATGAAGTAGCCCACATGCTCCAGCAGGAAGCCGGACAGGATCGGGGTGACGATCTGCGCCGCCATGGAAAAGGTGTAATAGAAGCCCGTGAATTTTCCGATGTCGCTTCCTTTGCTCATTTCCACCACCATAGGGTAGGAATTGACGTTGATGGCAGCCCAGGCCACGCCCACCAGGGCGAAAAGGCCGTTGATCCACACATGGTATTCCTTGACGGTCGCGCCGATGGCGAACATGGAAGCGAGAAGAATCACGCCGCCCAGGATCGTTTTCTTCCTGCCGACCCGGGAAGCGATGGAGCCGACCGGAATGTAGGAAAGGATGGCGGCCGCCGTGGCGATCAGCAGGCAGTTGGCGAAGCCGCCGCCCTGGATGCCCCAGTAGATCTGCGCGTACCGGGAAAAGGCGGTCGTTACCGCGTTATAGCCCATGAACCAGCAGGCCACAGAGATCAGGATGAGGATCAGGCTTTTTCGCACCGCGGGATCCAGGGAGGTTTTTGCGGGAGCGCCCTGAGGCTGGGAAGATGCTTCCTGCCCCGCTGCGGCCCGGCCTGCGGAAGCTTTGTCCGCTTTTTCTGTTTCCGAAAGCCCGGCATCGATTTTCTCCCGCTCTTCCCGAAGCGGATTTTCCCGGACCTTCCATAATAAAAGGAGGACGGAAAGGACCATCACTGCCGCCACAATGAGGAAGATGGGAAAATAATCCGGCTTTCCCGTTTTGGGAACCAGGGCGGAGATCAGGATCAGGGAGATCACGCCGCCCACTGCCCCCATCAGGTTGATGATGGCGTTCGCCTTTGAACGGAGCGGCTTTGGCGTCACATCCGGCATCAGTGATACCGCCGGGGAGCGATAGCTGCCCATGGCGATGAGGGTTACAAACAGGGCCGTCACGAACAGGGCGAGGGAGCCGATGTTGTCCGAGAAGGGCAGAAACAGCATGGCGACGACTGCGGCCGCGGTCCCGCACAGGATGAAGGGCATCCGCCGTCCGATCCGCGTGTGCACCCGGTCGGAAAGGCTGCCGAACAAAGGAAGCATGAACACTGCGAGCACGTTGTCGATGGCCATGATGCCGCCTGAAATGGTATCGCTGACCTGGAAGGTGTTCTTCAGGATCAGCGGGATCAGGCTGTCATAGAGCTGCCAGAAGGCGCTGATGGATAAAAAGGCGAGGCCGACCAGAATGGTCCGTCGGGCATTCAGTTTCATAGGAAAGATCCCCTTTCATAAGTTTTCCCTTTTATGCGAAGCCATGCCGCAAAGGCAGGAGCAATCAGCCCCGGTTCATGTTCGCTCTCTTACGCTTCGTAGGATCCAGGATCTTTTTCCGGATCCGCAGGGACTTGGGCGTTACCTCCAGAAGCTCGTCCGTTTCAATGAAATCAAGCGCCTGTTCCAGGCTCAGGATCCGGGGCGGGGTAAGCCGGAGGGCTTCATCCGCGCTGGAAGAACGGGTATTGGTGAGCTGCTTTTTCTTGCAGACGTTTACTTCGATATCCTCGCCTCTTCCGCTCTGGCCGATGACCATGCCCGCGTAGACCCGTTCGCCGGGACCAAGAAAGAGGGTGCCGCGTTCCTGGGCGTTATACAGGCCGTAGGTTACGGATTCACCGGTCTCAAAGGCGATGAGGGAACCCTGCTTGCGGTACTGGATATCTCCCTTATAGGGAGCGTAACCGGCAAAGGCGGTATTCATGATGCCGTTTCCCCTGGTATCCGTCAGAAAGTCGCCCCGGTAGCCGATCAGGCCGCGGGAGGGGATATTGAATTCCAGACGGGTGTATCCGCCGTTGGAAGCGCTCATATTGACGAGCTCGCCCTTTCTCTGGGACAGCTTTTCGATGACTGTGCCGGAATACTCCTCAGGCACGTCGATATAAGCGGTTTCCATGGGCTCCAGGCGCTTGCCGTTCTCATCCGTCCGGTACAGGACCTCCGCCTTGCTGACGGCAAATTCATAGCCTTCCCGACGCATATTTTCGATCAGGACGGACAGATGCAGCTCGCCGCGGCCGGATACCTTGAAGGCTTCCGTGGAATCCGTTTCCTCCACCCGCAGGGACACATCTGTGTTCAGCTCCCGGAACAGTCTGTCCCTGAGATGCCGGCTGGTCACGTATTTGCCCTCCTGGCCGGCGAAGGGGGAATCGTTGACGATGAAGTCCATGGCGATGGTGGGCTCGGAAATCTTCTGGAACGGGATCGGGACCGGATTTTCCGGGGAGCAGAGGGTATCTCCGATGTGGATGTCCGTAATGCCGGAAATGGCCACGATGGAACCGATGGAAGCTTCCTTTACTTCTACCTTGTTCAGGCCGTCGAATTCATACAGGCGGCTGATGCGCACCCGTTTCTGCTTGTCCGGCTCATGGTGGTTGACGATCACCACATCCTGCCCTTCGCGGATGACGCCGTTGTCCACCTTTCCCACGCCGATGCGGCCCACGTATTCATTATAATCGATGGTGCTGATGAGCACCTGGGTCCCGGCGTCCGGATCTCCCTCGGGAGCCGGGATATAGTCGATGATGGTATCTAAGAGGGGCTTCATATCCTTATTCTTAACGGTCAGCTTCAGCGTGGCGCTGCCATTTTTGGCGGACGCGAACACGAAGGGGCAGTCCAGCTGCTCGTCGTTTGCGTCCAGATCCATGAACAGCTCCAGCACCTCGTCCACCACCGCATTGGGGCGGGCCTCCGGCCGGTCGATCTTGTTGACGCAGACGATAACGGGAAGCTGAAGCTCCAGGGCCTTTCTCAGCACGAATTTGGTCTGGGGCATGGGGCCTTCAAAAGCGTCCACCACCAGGATGACGCCGTTCACCATTTTCAGCACCCGCTCCACCTCGCCGCCGAAATCCGCGTGGCCGGGAGTGTCTACGATATTGATCTTTACATCTTTATAAGTGATCGCCGTGTTTTTGGAAAGGATGGTGATGCCGCGTTCCCGTTCGATGGCATTGGAGTCCATAACACGCTCCACCACCTCCTGGTTGGCGCGGAACACGCCGCTCTGCTTCAAAAGCTCATCCACCAGCGTGGTCTTTCCGTGGTCAACATGGGCAATGATCGCAACGTTTCTCACATCTTCTCGCTTCTGCTTCATATTTTTTCCTTCCTTCTGAAAAACCGGCGGCCCATGCTTATAAAGCGAGGGGACGCCCTTGAAAATACTTCTTTTTTTATGGCTGCACAAACGAAATTAGTATAGCATCCCGCCGGAAAACTTGCAACACCCATGGCGAAAAATGGCGTATTTACGGCGAAAAAGGCAATTTTAAGGAGGATATGGCAAAAAGAGGCAGGGCTCTGTCGGATCTCGGGGAAATACGGCGGCCGATGCCTGTTCTGAAAGCCGGAATACTGCCATAAACTGGTAATACATACAGGAAAAAATTCTTAAGCAAGGCCCGGCCTTCCGGGCCCGAGAAGGGAGAACTGAAATGACAGATAAGGTAATTGAAAACAACCAGGTGGTCATCATGGGAAAGGTGATCGGAGATTTCACGTTCAGCCACGAGATCTTCGGAGAAGGCTTCTATATGCTGGATGTGGAGGTAGCAAGGCTCAGCGAGTCCTGCGACATCATCCCGCTGATGATCTCCGAAAGGCTCATCGACGTGGAGGAGGATTACAAGGGCGCCTATGTGTGCGTATCCGGACAGTTCCGTTCCTACAACCGTCATGAGGAAAAGAAAAACCGGCTCATCCTTTCCGTTTTCGTGCGGGAGATCGAATTCATCGACGAGCTGGAGGAAAGCTCCAAGACCAACCAGATCTATCTGGACGGCTACATCTGCAAGGAGCCGGTCTACCGCAAAACGCCTCTGGGAAGAGAGATTGCCGACGTCCTGCTCGCCGTGAACCGTCCTTACGGAAAATCCGACTACATCCCCTGTATCTGCTGGGGAAGGAACGCCCGTTTCGCCGGCGGTTTCAGCGTGGGGGACCGCTGTGAGATCTGGGGGAGGATCCAGAGCCGTGAATATATGAAAAAAATATCGGAAGAGCAGCTGGAAAAGCGGATCGCCTATGAGGTATCCGTCAGCAAGCTGGAGCTGATCGGGGAATAAACAACGTTCCTTGCGTTACACAGACACATATGGTATGATGAAGTGCAGGAAAAACCTGGGAAAAACATGAGCAGGGTACATGAGAGAGGCAGAAGATATGGGAGAAGGAAAGGTTTATATTTACGGCGGCACCGGGCATGGGAAGTCCCCGGCAGCCATCGGCTGCGGCCTGATCGCCGCGGCGAAGGGGGCCAGCGTGGTGATCATCCAGTTCCTCCGGGGCAAAGGCCTGACGGAGGACAGCTATGCGCGCAGGCTGGAACCCGAGATCAAGCTGTTCCGTTTTGAAAAGTCGGATGTGGAATTTGAGTCCCTCCCGAAGGAAAAGCAGGAGGACGAAGTCAAGAACATCCGCAATGGCCTGAATTATGCCAAAAAGGTCCTGAATACGGGCGAGTGCGACATGCTTATCCTGGACGAGGTGCTTGGGCTGATCGGAAACGGCATCATAACCGTGGAGGACCTGAAAAACGTACTGGACGCGAGGGATGATGAGACGGATATCATCATGACGGGAGTCCCCATCACGGATGAGATCTGCGCCCTGGCGGACTATGTGACGCAGATCAGCACGGTAAAATGAGCGAAGGAAAAGGGAAGAAGAATGGCGGCGCCGTCCTTCTTCCCTTTTCCCGTTTGCGTTGACAGGAACGCCTTCCCCGTGCTATGATAATTTCCAGATAGAGGTCGCGTGATTCAACAGTAGCT